>JBOHYD010000270.1:0-6509 GCA_050737635.1 Luteimonas sp.
CGTCGTACAAGTCGACCTTGCGCGGACTGGTCTTCTTGCGCGCGCCTTCCAGCAACGGACGAATCTGGTCGAATTGGGTGCGACTGATGTCGCTTGGATATCGGGGTCTCATGCCGCATTGTCAGGGTACAAGGTGACTTTGAACAGGCTCTAAGAAATTGGTGCCTCAGGGCCCTGTGGCGGAATCGAGCATGGCTTCCATCATTGGTCGGAATACCGCATTCGAGAACAGGCGCACAATTCTCGCTTTGCACCGACAAGTACGGCGTGCGGATCGTTGCCTTCATGCTAGGCTGAATTTACCTCCTAGCTAAATGCTGGACTGAGACTGCCAAACCGCTACGCGTTGTAGCTGGTTTCGATAGTAGGCGCAGGGGTCGTCTGGATCTCGACGATGCAGCTCGCCACGGCGGCATTGATGCTGCCCGGGCTATGCTTCGCTGGAATTTGCAGGCGGTTTACGAACCGTCGCTATAGCTGGTGGCGGCTACCTTGGATGATTGGACCCTGGCGCTCTGGGCCGTAAACGTTGTGCTGCGGGAGTTGATCAGGATCGACTAGAGGCAGTTGGGTATCGACGTTCTCGGTCCACGCCTCGGGCGTGGGATGGGTGCCGTGGAACACAGGAAGTTCTCGCTAAACAGGAAATGACGCATGGCAACGACCGCTTTATTGGAAATGATCCACAGTCACGTATCAGCAGTGACCGGGCGCGATGATGGCACCGTCAACAGCGGCGTGCCCTGGCGTCAGCTCGGGATCTACCGTGAATTTTCCGACTTGCTCTGCGAGCGCCTCTCCACAGCCACCGGCTTGAAGCTGCCGGCTACGATATTTTTCGATTATCCGACCCCGATCACGCTCGCCAATTATTTCCGAGCCGAGCTTCAAGACGAGCGGACTCAAGACAACGCTGTACCGGCTGCGGAGCAACAAAACGCTTGCGCGGATCCGATCGCGATCGTGGGGATGGGTTGCCGTTATCCGGGCGGCGTGCGCTCCCCGCAGCAGCTCTGGGAGTTGGTCCACGAAGGCAAGGACGCGGTGGCCGCGCTTCCGGATAACCGCGGCTGGGACGTCGAGAGGATTTATGACTCCGAGCCGGGCAAGTTGGGGAAAACGTATTCCCATGAGGGCGGTTTTCTCTACGATGCCGATCAGTTCGACCCGGGGTTTTTCGGAATCAGTCCGCGCGATGCCGCCGCACTCGATCCGCAGCAGCGTCTGTTGCTGGAAACGTCTTGGGAAGCCATCGAGCGTGCCGGTATCGATCCGGCCACGGTGAAGGGCAGCCGCACCGGTGTCTTTGTCGGCATCGCCTATCAGGACTACGGGCCGAACTGGCACCAGGCGCCCAAAGATTTCAACGGCCATCTGTTGATGGGCAGCTTGACGAGTGCGGCCTCGGGCCGCATCGCCTACACCTTCGGATTCGAGGGTCCAGCGATCACCGTGGATACCGCGTGCTCATCGTCGCTGGTAAGCCTGCACCTCGCCTGCCAGGCGCTACGTGCCGGCGAGTGCTCGCTCGCCTTGGCCGGTGGCGCGACGGTGATGGCCACGCCGGGCGTCTTTCTCGAGTTCAGCAGCAAGCGCGGTTTGGCGCCGAACGGCCGTTGCAAGTCCTTTTCCTCCGATGCCGATGGCACCGGCTGGGGAGAGGGCGCGGGAATGCTGTTGCTGGAGCGCCTGTCCGATGCGCGCCGCAATGGCCACCGCGTGCTTGCTCTGGTACGTGGCACCGCGCTCAATCAAGACGGCACCAGCAATGGCTTCACTGCCCCCAATGGCCCGTCGCAAAAACGCGTGATCCGGCAAGCGCTGGCCAACGCCGGCCTCTCACCGCAAGAAGTCGATGCCGTGGAGGCGCATGGTACCGGCACCGAGTTGGGCGATCCGATCGAAGCCCAGGCCCTGCTCGCAACCTACGGACAAGGGCGCCCGAAGAGTCAGCCGCTTTGGCTGGGATCACTGAAGTCGAATATCGGTCATAGCCAAGCGGCAGCCGCCGTGGGCGGTGTGATCAAGATGGTGATGGCGATGCAGCACGGGGTGCTCCCGAAAACGTTGCACGTCAGCGAACCCTCGTTGCATGTGGATTGGTCGCTGGGCGCGGTATCGCTGCTGACCGAGGCCCGGCCGTGGGTCCGGACCGGGCATCCGCGCCGAGCCGGCGTATCGGCCTTTGGGGTCAGCGGCACCAACGGCCACGTGATTCTCGAGGAGCCTCCGGCGCTGGATGCTTCCACTTTGGAGGATCGCGAGCGTCGGTCGCTCGGCGCCGACACGGCCAGCGACGCACCGCCGGGCACGTGGCGTTGGCCCTTAGCGCTGTCGGGGAAGACCCCATCGGCATTGCGTGCGCAGGCCCAACAGCTGTGCGCGCATTGGCAATCTCGAGCGGACGCCGAGTTAGTGGATGTGGGGTCTGCGCTGTCGACGCGCACGCCGTTCAAGCACCGCGCGATCGTGTTCGCCGCAGATCGCGAGGAAGCACTGCGCGGCTTGAACGCGCTCGCCAAACAGCACAGCGGCTCCGGCATCATCGAGGGCGCGGTGCAAGCGCAAGGCAAGCTGGCGGTTCTCTTCACCGGCCAGGGTAGCCAACGGCTTGGGATGGGCCGCGCGCTGTGCGAGGCGTTTCCGCCGTTCCGCCAAGCCTTTGACGCTGTGTGCGCGTGCCTCGATGGTCACTTGCAGCAGCCGCTGAAGACTGTCGTCTTTGCCGAGGAAGGTTCGCCGGAAGCCAACCTTCTCGACCAAACCGTCTACACCCAGGCCGGGTTGTTTGCTTTCGAGGTCGCGTTGTTCCGGCTGGTGCAGGCCTGGGGGGTCACCCCTGATTTCTTGGTTGGACATTCGATCGGCGAGCTCGTCGCGGCGCATGTTGCCGGCGTGCTGTCGTTGCGCGATGCCTGCGCTTTGGTCGCCGCACGCGGCCGATTGATGCAGGCATGTCGCTCGGACGGAGTGATGGTGGCATTGCAAGCGGGCGAGGAAGAGGTGGCGGAATCGCTTGCCGGAATGGAAGACAAAGTCGGCATCGCCACGGTGAATGGCCCGCTCTCGACGGTGATTGCCGGCGATGAAAACGTGGTGATGCAGATGGCCAAGTCATGGAGCGCGCGCGGACGCAAGACCAAGCGGCTGCGCGTGAGCCATGCGTTCCATTCGCCGCACATGGACGCCATGCTGGAGGCATTTCGCAGTGTTGCCGAGACCGTCTCCTTTGGTGCGGCCACGATCCCGATCGTTTCCAATCTCACCGGTGAGCTCGCGACCCCGGGGCAACTGGGCTCGGCCGAGTACTGGGTGCGCCACGTCAGGCAAGCGGTGCGCTTCCTCGACGGCATGCGCTGCCTCGAAAGCAAGGAGGTCACCTCGTTCCTGGAGATTGGCCCCGATGCGGTGCTCACGGCCATGGGTCAGGGTTGCCTGACCGAGGAACATAACGACCGCGCGCTGTTTGTCGCGGCATCGCGTTCGGGTCGCGCCGAGGTTGACACTCTGCTCACGGCGCTCGCCGAACTGCACGTTCGCGGCGTCGACGTGCATTGGCGCGCCGGTTATGCCGGGTGCGGGGCAAAGCCCGTCGATGTGCCGACCTATGCCTTCCAGTATCAACGCTATTGGCTTGAAGCCGCCGGCCTGGTGGCCGAAGGCGGCGGCGCTGCGGGTTGGCGTTACCGGATGGCGTGGAAGCGGTCGGGCGAGCTGTCAGAAGGCCGCTTGCACGGCACCTGGTTGGTAGTGCAGTCGGCCGCGCAAGCCTGCGATACACGGGTCACGGGCCTGATCCAGGGGTTGTCGACGGCGGGGGCGCAGATCGTGCCGATCGCGCTTGATGGACAAGACGCCTCGCGCGAGGCGATCGGCGCACGGCTGTCCGAGGTGTCCGGCATCGCCGGCGTGCTCTCGCTGCTCGCCCTCGACGAGGCGCCGCACGCCATGCATCCGGTGTTGCCGACCGGCCTCGCGCTGACTGCCGCCTTGGCGCAAGCGATGGGCGACATCGACCTGAATGCCCCACTCTGGTGCGCCACCCAAAGCGCGGTCTCGAGTTCGGATTCCGATCCGGTGAGGAGCCCAGTGCAAGCCATGGTCTGGGGTCTCGGACGCACTGTCGGGTTGGAAGCGCCGGTGCGCTGGGGCGGGCTCGTCGATCTGCCCGACACCATCGATGCCGATAGCATCAAGCGCTTGGCTGGTGTGCTCAACAACCCATCCGGGGAGAGCGAAATCGCGCTGCGCGAAAACGGTGCCTGGGTTAAGCGCTTGGTGCGTGCAGAGGCATCGCCGTCGCGCAAGGCGTGGCAGCCCCAAGGCACCATCTTGATCACCGGCGGGACCGGCGCGCTCGGCGCGCATTGCGCCCGCTGGCTTGCACGCAATGGCGCCAAGCGCCTGGTCTTGGTCAGCCGCCAAGGGTCTGCGGCACCCGGTGCGATCGCACTGCAGAATGAACTCACCAAGCTTGGTGCCGAGGTCATCATCGCCGTGTGCGATGTCGCCTCCCGAACCAGCATCGCCGAATTACTCGGCTCGCTGCCCGAGCCGGTGACCTCGGTCGTGCACGCTGCGGGCCTGGCTGGCCGCGCGGTATCTTTGGCCGAGACCACCCTCGATGAACTTGCCGATATCGTCACCGGCAAGGTGGCCGGTGCGATCCACCTCGATGCGCTGCTCGAGAACGTAGCGCTTGATGCGTTCGTTGTTTTTTCGTCGATCGCCGGCGCTTGGGGAGTGCGTGGCCGGGCTGCTTATGGCGCGGGCAATGCTTTCCTTGAGGCTCTGGCCTGCCAACGCCGTACCCGCGGTGACGCCGCGACCTCGATTGCATGGGGTCCTTGGGCGGAGGGCGGCATGGCTTCGGATCCGGAGCTCGACAAACAGCTGCGTCGCCAAGGCATCCCACCGATGTCGCCACGCCTGGCCACCAGTGCGTTGTGGCAAGCAGTCGCCGACACCGAGATCGCGCTGATGGTCGTCGACGCCGACTGGCAGACTTATCTGCCGACCTTGAGCCTTGGCGACGTGCCGCGACTGTTCGATGACCTAGTCGCGGCGCAAGCTGTATTGCCAGAATCAAGTGTGCCCGCGTCGGCCATGGTCTCGAAGGACGCGCCGGCCGATGCCGCCTCGGTGCTGATGCAGCGTCTGGGCGCTGCCGCCCCGGCGGCGCGGCAACGCATGCTGGTCGAATTGGTGCGCATCCATGCCGCCACCATTCTCGGCTTCGGCTCGCCGAGCGACATCGACCCCGGCGCCCGTTTCTTGGAGATCGGTTTCGACTCTCTCGCCGCCACCGACCTTAGCAAGCGCCTTACCGCCAGCATGGGTTTCAAATTGTCCACCGCGATCGTGCTGGAGTATCCCAATGCTAGCGCGCTCGCCCAACGCCTGTCGGTAGAGATGGACAAGCGCGCCGCCGCGGCGATACCCTCGACGCATCAAGTCGGGTTATCCGGCGTCACCGACTCGGCGAGCATTCGCCTGCTCTATCGAAGCGCTTGTCAGCGTGGAATGATCATGCAAGGCTTCGAGTTGCTCACCGCGGTCGCTAAGCTGCGGCCGCAGATCGAGACATCCGGAGAGTTCGGCCGTGACATGGAGCCGGTGCGGCTTGCCGCAGGGCCGGGGGACACGACCCTGATTTGTATTCCGCCGTTTGTCGCGCCGTCGGGTCCACACAATTACGCGCACATTGCGCTGCACTTCGACAAGCGACGCGACGTGTACTCATTCGCGCACCCGGGCTTTGGCGACGGCGAGCCGCTGCCGGCGACCGCAGCACTGATCATCAGGATGCATGCCGAGGCGATCGTGCGACACATGCAAGGCAAGCCGTTCGCGCTGGCGGGATACTCCTCCGGTGGTTGGGTTACCCACTCGGTGGCCGACTATCTGGAGAGCATTGGCGTCTCCCCACGTGGCGTTATCCTGTTCGATACGCTGCCCTCGCGCGAAGAAGACTCGTGGGAAAAGGTGTACAAGCCTTTGCAGACATTGGCCACTAGGGAGCAGGCTGCCGACTTGACCACCGACGACCAGCTCACCGCCATGGCCGCGTACGTTGAGCTCTTCAAAGACTGGAAATCCAAGCCCATCAAAGCACCGATCGTCCAGCTTCGCGCTAGCGAACCCATTCCGGAATGGGCGGATCTCAAGGAGGATTTCTGGAAAGCGCCTTGGGACTATCCACACGATGCCCTGGACGTCGAAGGAGATCACTTCACGCTCATGAATGAGAACGCCTCATCGACCGCGAGCGCCCTGCAAGGCTGGCTCACGCGGCTTGAGGCCAAGGCTCAGACGCAGCACCTGCCACATCAGGACACGGTCATCGATCACGAGCTCCGTGAGGCGCTCCACGAATCATCTCACTCCCTGCTTCTCGCATCCGGTTAAGGAAGGTCTGATTAAATCCGTCCTGGATTTAATCAGACTCGCCGAGTCCGGCGCAGGTCCGGACTCGGCTCAGCGGATCAATCGCTTACGCGATTGATCCG
>JBOHYD010000271.1:0-8523 GCA_050737635.1 Luteimonas sp.
CATCAACTCCCTCGCCCACCAGTGGGGCACGCGGCGCTTCGAGACCGGCGACGACAGCCGCAACAACGCGCTGCTCGCACTGCTCACGTTCGGCGAGGGCTGGCACAACAACCACCATCACTTCCCCGGTTCGGCGCGTCAGGGCATGCGCTGGTGGGAGATCGACCTGTCGTATTACGGGCTGCGCGCGATGTCCCTGCTTGGGCTGGTGTGGGACCTGAAGGCGGTGCCCAAACAGATGCGTGACGCGAGACGGGTGGCGAAGTGAGCGGGCGCATTCGCGTCGCCGTGGTCGGCAGCGGTATCGCCGGGCTCGGCGCGGCGTGGCGGCTGTGCACGTCGCACGACGTGGTGCTGTTCGAGTCCGCCGACCGCCTCGGCGGCCATGTGCACACCCACGACGTCGAACTCGACGGCCGCCGGTTCGCGGTCGACAGCGGCTTTATCGTGTTCAACCACGCGCACTACCCGCTGCTGACCGCGCTGTTTGCCGAGCTCGACGTCGCCACGCAGCCGACCTTGATGAGTTTTTCGGTGCACGACGCGCGCAGCGGCCTCGAATACAACGCCAGCGATCTCGACGGCCTGTTCGCGCAGCGCCGCAATCTGCTGTCGCCGCGCTTCTGGGGCATGATCGGCGACCTGCGCCGCTTCTATCGCGACGCTCCCGCGCTGCTCGCCGAAGCCGGTGACGGCCCGAGCCTCGGTGACTTCATGGCCACCCGCGGCTATCGCGAGGCCTTTGTCGATTACCACCTGATCCCGATGGCGTCGGCGCTGTGGTCGTCGCCGGCACGACGGATCCTCGATTTTCCGGCCAAGTATCTACTGCGCTTCATGCAGCAGCACCAGATGCTGCAGATCGACCACCGCCCGCCGTGGCGCGTGGTCAGCGGCGGCTCGCGCCGCTACGTCGACGCACTCGCCGCGCGCTGGCCGGTGGAGGTGCGGCTGTCGTCGCCGGTGACCCGCATTCGTCGACGCACTGACGGCGGCGTCGACGTCGCCACCGCCGCCGGCGCGCAGACCTTCGATCAAGTCGTGCTCGCCTGCCACGCCGACGACGCGCTGGCGCTGATCGATGCGCCGTCGGCCGACGAGCGCGCCGTGCTCGGTGCGATCGACTATCAGGACAACGATGTTGTGCTGCACACCGACGCCCGCCTGCTGCCGAGCCGCCGCAAAGCCTGGGCGGCATGGAATGCGCACATCCCTGACGGCCGCAACGATGCCTGCACGGTCAGCTACTGCATGAACATCCTGCAGTCGCTGCAGACGACGGATCCGCTGGTCGTCACCCTCAACCGCAGCCTCGACATCGCCGCCGAGCGCATCCTCGCGCGCATGCGCTACCGCCATCCGCTCTATACCCACGCCAGCGTCGCCGCGCAGGCGCGCGTGCCGGCGATCAGCGGCCGCGACCGGCTGTGGTTTGCCGGGGCCTGGTGCGGGTTCGGATTTCACGAGGACGGCCTGCGCAGCGGCTATGCCGCCGCCGACGCGCTGCAGGCGTCGCTGCTGCCGGCGCGCAAATCGGTCGCGGCGTGAGCACCGCGCTCGCCAGCGTTCTGTACGAAGGTCGCGTGCGCCACCGCCGCCATGTGCCGTGCGCGCATGCGTTCTCGTACCGGATGTTCCAGCCCTGCCTCGATCTCGGCGAGCTCGACCATGCCTTCGCCGATCGCTGGCTGTGGTCGGTGGAACGCGGCAACGTCGCGTCGTTCCGGCGTCGCGATTTCCATGGCGACGCCGACACCCCGCTCGACACCAGCGTGCGCGACGCGGTCGAGGCCAGGCTCGGCCGGCGCCCCGACGGCCCGATCCGCCTGCTCGCGCACCTGCGCTATTTCGGCCACGCGTTCAATCCGGTGGCCATCTATTACGGCTACCGCACCGACGGCGTCACCCTCGACTGGATCTTCGCCGAGATCACCAACACGCCGTGGAACGAGCGGCACGGGTATCTTCTGCCGGTCGCCGATGCGCAGCGCGTGCACGGCATGCTGCAGTGGGAGTTCGACAAGGTGTTCCACGTGTCGCCGTTCATACCGATGCAGCGCGAGTACCGCTGGCGTTTCAACGCCCCCGGCGCGCATCTGCGCGTGCACATGGACGTGCTCGACCGCGGCACGCGCGAGTTCGACGCGACGCTGACGCTCGAACGCCGGCCGCTCGACGGCCGCAACCTGGCGCGCGCGCTGCTGCAGTACCCAGCGATGTCGACCACGGTCGTCGCCGCGATCTACTGGCAGGCGTTGCGGCTGTGGCTCAAGCGCGTGCCCTTGCAGCCGCACCCCGGTCCGCGCGAGCCCATCCCCTCCAAGCCCGGTCGCAGCGCATGAACACTCGCGCAGGCACCGAGCGCCGTGCCGCCCCCCGCGCTGCCGGCAGCCTGTGGCGGCGCCGGCTCCTCGACTCGCTCGACGCCATGCACGGCGGCACCGTGCGCGTGCACGACGCGCACGGCACGGTGCTGCTCGGCCATGCCGACGGCGACGCCGCGCTGTCGGTATCGCTGGAGGTGCTCGACGATGCGTTCTATCGCCGCATCGCGCTCAACGGCAGCGTCGGTGCCGGCGAGGCCTACATCGACGGCCAGTGGCACTGCGACGACCTGGTCGCGCTGGTGCGGCTGATGGTGCGCAACCGCGACCGCCTCGACGCGCTCGAAACCGGCCTCGCGCGGGTCGGTGCCTGGGCGCTGCGCGGCTGGGAAGCTCTGCGCCCCAACACCCGCAGCGGCAGCCGCAGGAACATCTCCGCGCATTACGATCTCGGCAACAGCTTGTTCGAGCTATTTCTGTCGCCGGACATGATGTATTCGTCGGCGATGTACGCCTCCACTGATGAATCGCTCGAAACCGCATCGTTCCGCAAGCTCGACGCCATCTGCCGCAAGCTGCAGCTTAGCGCCGACGATCACGTCGTCGAGATCGGCACCGGCTGGGGCGGCTTCGCGACCCACGCCGCCACCCGTTACGGCTGCCGCGTGACCACCACCACGCTGTCGCGCGAGCAACGCGCGCTGGCGCAGCAACGCATCGCGGCCGCCGGCGTCGCGCATCGCGTCGACGTGCTGCTCGACGACTACCGCGACCTGCACGGCCGCTACGACAAGCTGGTGTCGATCGAGATGATCGAAGCGATCGGCGCCGCGCAGCTGCCGAGGTATTTCGGCACGCTGTCCAGCCTGCTGACTCACGACGGACTGGCGCTGGTGCAGGCGATCACCATCGAGGACCGCCGCTACGCGCAGGCGCTGCGCGAAGTCGATTTCATCAAGCGCCATGTGTTCCCAGGCAGCTTCATCCCGTCGCTCGGCGCGATGCTCGGCGCGATGGGCAAGCACAGCGATCTCGGCCTGCTGCACCTCGAAGACATCGGCGCGAGCTACGCGCTGACCCTGCGCGAGTGGCGTCGCCGCTTCGAGGCGCAGCGCGACACGTTGGCCATGCTCGGCTACGACGAGCGCTTCATGCGCCTGTGGCGTTTTTACCTGTGCTACTGCGAGGGCGGCTTCATCGAACGCTCGATCGGCGACGTGCAGCTGTTGTTCGCCAAGCCAGGCTACCGCACCGAGGCCGGATCGGTCGTCGCCGGCATGTACATCGCATGAGCGTGTGGTCGCTGGCGCTGGTGGTGTGGGGCATCTCCGCGATCGCGATGACTGGCGTGTGGATGTTCTCGATGCGCGTGCGCAACGTCGGCTATGTCGACGTCGCATGGAGCGGGCTGATGGCGATCGCGGCACTGATCGCCGGCCTGTATTCGAACGGCGCCACCCTGCCGCGCACGCTGACCGCGCTCGCCGGCGCGGTGTGGGGCGCGCGGCTGTGCATCCACCTGCTGCATCGGGTGATGCACGAGCAAGAGGACGGCCGCTATCGCACGCTGCGCGAGCAGTGGCATGGCGATCCGACGCGGTTCTTGGCGTTCTTTCAGCTGCAGGCGCTGGTGGTGGCGCTGTTCGCGCTGCCGTTCCTCGGCGCGGCGGCCAATCCGGATGGCGCGCTGACCGGATGGACCATCGCCGCCGTCGCGATGTGGCTGATCTCGGTCGGCGGCGAAGCGATCGCCGATGCGCAGCTGTCCGAGCACCGCAACCATCCCGCCAACAAGGGCAAGACCTGCCGCGCCGGGCTGTGGGGCTGGTCGCGGCATCCCAATTATTTCTTCGAATGGTTGCACTGGTTCGTCTACGTGCTGCTCGCCATCGGCTCGCCGATCGCGTGGCTGACCTGGCTGGGACCGGTGATCATGTTCGCGTTCGTGTATCGCATCAGCGGCATTCCGTGGACCGAGAAGAACGCCGTACGCAATCGCGGCGACGACTACCGCCGCTACCAACGCGAGGTCAGCGCGTTTTTTCCACGGCCGCCGCGCCGCACGACCGAGACTTGAGGACTTGCATGCCGCTGATCGATCTCGCCGAACGCGGCCTGCTGCCCGATGCATTGATCCGCATCGGCATCCGCCGACTGTGCGCGAAGCGTCTGATCGACGAACACATCGACGACGTCGAGCAGGCCGACGCGCGCTCACGCGCGTTGCTGGAGACGCTGTGCAACAGCCCGATCGCGATCGCGACCGAAGCCGCCAACGCGCAGCATTACGACCTGCCGTCGCGATTCTTCGAGCTGTGCCTCGGCAAGCGCCTGAAATACAGCAGTGGCTACTACGCCACCGGCAGCGAGACGCTCGACCAGGCCGAAGAGGCGATGCTGGCGCTGTACGGCGAGCGTGCGCTGCTCGCCGACGGCCAGCGCATCCTCGAACTCGGCTGCGGCTGGGGTTCGCTGACATTGTGGATGGCCGAGCGCTACCCCAATGCGCGCATCACCGGGGTGTCCAACTCCAACGGCCAGCGCCGGCACATCCTGCAACAGGCCGCCGTGCGCGGCCTTAGCAACGTCGAGATCCTCACCCGCGACGTCAATGTCCTCGCACTCGACGAGCGCTACGACCGCATCGTGTCGATCGAGATGCTCGAGCACGTGCGCAACCATCGCGAGCTGTTCAAGCGCCTACGCGGCTGGCTGGCCGACGACGGCCTGCTGTTTGTGCACATCTTCTGCCACCGCACACTGCTGTATCCGTTCGAGGACCAAGCCAGCGACGATTGGATGGCGCGCTATTTCTTCTCCGGCGGACTGATGCCGGCGGCGGACACCTTCTTGCAGCTGCAGGACGATCTGCTGCTGCAGCAGCGCTGGCTGGTGTCGGGCACGCACTACCAACGCACCGCCGAGCACTGGCTGCAGAACCAGGACGCGCACAGGGACGCGGTGATGCAGGTGCTGGTGCCCGCCTACGGCGAGGCCGATGCGCAGCGTTGGGCGCAGCGCTGGCGGATCTTCTGGATGAGCTGCGCGGAGCTGTTCGGCTACGACCGCGGCAACCAATGGGGCGTGGCGCATTACCGCTTCGGACGGCGCGCGTAACCTCCAGCCGCGCCTGGGTGTGCGGTTGCGTAAGGCGTTTGCAGCATCCGGTACAACTCGCTGCGATCGAAACAAGTCGTGCCGAAACTCGTCAACCTTCGCAGCCCGTGCGCTCTCCTCGCAGCGCGCGACAAGCCGCGCCGAAACCGCGATCGGGAATACGCAACCGCCTGCTGCGATGTTTCAGCGCCGATCGCAGTCTTGTCGCTGCGCAATACCGACCGCTGCGGCAGTCGCCTGAATCGACAGTTTGTTTTACGGCTTGACCGAAGGAACTGCTGCCTCAGTAGCCCCCGTCGTCGGTGCGGAGCCGGGGGCCGCTCCCGGCATTGTCGCCGCCGCGGGAACCGCGATCGCTGGCGCAGTCGCCACCGGCGCGGCAACGCCCCCCTTGGCGATGCGCACGCCGCGCGACTTCATCCACGCGTCAAACTCCTCGGCGGTCATGCGCTTGCCGTTCTGGCTCATGTCGAAGCGCCACGGCGTGTTGTCGAACGAGGTCTGTGGCTTGTAGGCGGCCGGATCGTTCGGGTTGATCGCACTCGGTGCCGGGATCGCTTTGGCGACGTTCTGGCAACCTTCGATGCGCAGGCGCAACAGCACCTGGTCGACCGACTGCGACTCGTCATAGGCCTGCGACAGCACGCTGCCCTGTGCGCCGAGTTGGTAGGTCGGCGTCACCAGATCGGAGGAGATCGGCGCGAGCACAGTCGGACGCAGCGGCACGGCCTGCGGCACGTTGGCGCTCGAACAATCGATGGCCAACGCCAACCCGGGAGCAGCCAACAGCAACACACCGATCAGACTCCCGCGCACGCCGATACCCCTTCATTTTGTGTGTGGAGTGTAGGTGGCAATGCGCAGTGCGACAACCGCTGCGCGCGCATGCGCACGACGTACAAACGCGGCCGTCACGCAGTGAATGGTGGCACCCGAGATTTCCGCACCGCGATCGGGATAGGGGGCGACGGTAAACACCCATCGCTCCCCTCCCACACCACCCGGCATGCGGGTCCGCACCGGGCGGTTCGTCAGGTTGAGGTTAAGAGAGTTTCGGGACTCCCAGCCGGTCGAAATAACTGATCGGCAAGGCCCGATTGAGGCGGTAACGGCTGTTGCTCCACCAGCGACGCGAGTGCGCCGCCACTGTCCGTGCATCCTCCGGGCTCGCGCCCAGCCGCAGCAAAGCCGGATAGACCGTCGTCCCGCGTTTCCACTGCTTCAGGTGCAATGCTCGCAGGCGATGACGCAGCCATTCGTCCAGCGTGCGGAACACCCCAGGCGTTTGCGCCAGTTGGAAGTATGCCTTCCAGCCCGGCAGGTACGCCTTGAGACCGTCCACCACCTGTTCGATGCTGCGACCACCATTGCGCCGCGTCAGTGTGCGAATACGGTCCTTGAACCGCTGCATCGCTTTGGCCGCCACCGCCCGCCGCACTTCCGTCCCGCGCGCCGCGAACCAGAACGTGTAGCCCAGAAACGTTCGACCGCGCACGGGCGCCACTGCACTCTTGGCTTCGTTGATCGTCAGCTTGAGACGGGCATAACACCGGCGCAATCGCGCCAGCACCCGTTCGCCCGCCCGCCGGCTGCGCACATACACGTTGCAGTCGTCGGCATACCGGACGAAACGGTGACCACTGCCTTCCAGCATCCGGTCCACCTCGTCCAGCAGCACGTTCGCCAGCAACGGGGCGACAGCGGACCGCCTTGCGGCGTGCCCTCGTGCCGTTCACTCCTCACCCCGTGCGCCATGATCCCGGCATCGAGGTCACGGCGAATCAGACCGAGCACCCGACGATCCGCAATACGACGCGCCAGTCGAGACATCAGAATGTCGTGGTTGACGCGATCAAAGAACTTCTCCAGATCGACATCCACCACCACTCGATACCCCGCCTGTACGTAGCCTTGCGCTCGCCGAATCGCATCATGCGCACGACGCCCAGGACGGAAGCCGAAGCTCGCCTCCGAGAACGTCGGATCGATCAACGGTTGCAACACCTGCAACAACGCTTGTCCTGATTAGCCCCGACGCTCAGCCGCCAGTCGCAGGATCTGAGTCTCCCGCGGCACAGCATGGAGCCACTTGAGTGCAACGAGGTGGCGTTATGAGCATCAATCCCGTGCAGTTCCAAGCCGGCGTGTCGATGAGCGAGTTCATCCAATGCTACGGCACCGAGGCCAAGTGTTACCGCTCCCTGGACAAGTGGCGTTGGCCGCAAGGCTTCCGCTGTCCGGGCTGCGCCGGACGTGCCCGGTCGCGTTTCAAGCGCGCAGCGGCGGTCTACTACCAGTGCCGGGGCTGCCGGCATCAGACCACCTTGACCGCGGGCACCCTGTTCGAGGGCACCAAGCTCCCGTTGCGCACCTGGATGCTGGCCATTCACCTGCTGACCGCGACCAAGACCAACTTGGCCGCGCTGGAGCTGATGCGGCACCTGGGCGTCAACTACAAGACCGCCTGGCGCGTGAAGCACAAGATCATGCAGGCGATGATGGAGCGCGAGGAGTCCAGGAAGCTCAACGGTTTCGTGCAGCTCGACGACGCCTATCTTGGCGGCGAGCACAACGGCGGCAAGCCCGGGCGTGGGTCGGAGAACAAGCAGGCGTTCGTGATCGCCGTGCAGACAGACGAACAGCACGAGCATCCCACCCTCGCCGTGATCGAACCGGTGCGCCGTTTCGGCAACGTCTCGCTCAAGGGCTGGATCGCGCGTCGCCTGGCACCGGAGTGCGAGGTCTACAGTGACGGCCTGGCCTGCTCGAAGACGCCGGGCACGCACACACCACGCGCGTCACCGGTGGCGGTCGCGCTGCAACCGAGGTACCCGGCGCGCGATGGGTCAACGTCGTGCTGGGCAACCTCAAGCGCGCGATCAGCGGCACCTACCATGCGATCAGACAAGCCAAGTACGCGCGGCGCTATCTGGCCGAAGCCGCCTATCGCTTCAACCGCCGGTTTCGCCTGCGCGAGATGCTGCCGCGACTTGCAACGGCGATGATGCGCTGCAAGCCTTGTCCGGAGCCGCGCTTGCGGGCTGCGAGCAATTTTCATGGCTGAAGGTCGGGGCTAATCAGG
>JBOHYD010000272.1:0-1776 GCA_050737635.1 Luteimonas sp.
TCACTACATCAATGGATTTGCGGTCGGCTGGCGACAGTCCGTCGGCGACGGAGCGGGAGGTCACGGCGCCGATGCGCCGGACCGGGATGAGTAGGAAAGCGCCCCGCGACCTGCTCGTCGGCCTCGACATCGGCACCCACAAGGTGGTGGCGATGGTCGGCGGCACCACGGCGGACGGCCGCCTCGAGGTCGTCGGCCTGGGCTCGCATCCGTCGCGCGGCATGAACAAGGGGGTCGTGGTCAACATCGAGGCGACCACTCAGTCGATCCGCCGCGCGATCGAGGAAGCGGAGCTGATGGCGGGCTGCCGCATCCAGTCGGTGTACGCCGGCATCTCCGGCGCGCACGTCAAAAGCTTCAACTCGCAAGGCATCGTCGGCGTCAGCCACGGCGAGGTGAGCCCGCACGACGTCGAGCGCGTCATCGCGGCGGCGCGGGCGATGGCGATCCCGGCCGACCAGAAAGTGCTGCACGTGGTGCCGCAGGAATGCATCGTGGATGGCCAGGAGGGCATCCAGGAGCCGGTCGGCATGGCCGGCGTGCGGCTCGAGGCGCGCGTGCACATGGTCACCAGCGGCGCCAGCGCGGCGCAGAACATCCGGCGCTGCATCGAGGGCTGCAACCTGCGGGTGGACAAGCTGATCCTGGAGCAGCTGGCGTCCAGCTACGCGGTGCTGCAGCCTGACGAGCGCGAACTCGGCATCTGCCTGGTCGACATCGGCGGCGGGACGAGCGACATCGCCGTGTTCAAGAACGGCGCGATCCGCCACACCGCGGTGATCCCGATCGCCGGCAACCAGGTCACCAACGACATCGCGGTGGCGTTCCGCACGCCGCCGCAGAACGCCGAGGAGATCAAGATCAAGCACGGCTGCGCGATGCCGGCGCTGATCCGCCACAACGAAGAGATCGAGGTGTCGAGCGTCGGCGACCGGCCGCCGCGCAAGCTCTCGCGGCTGACGCTGTCGGAAGTCATCAAGGCGCGCTACTTCGAGCTGTTCCAGTTCATCCGCAAGGAGCTGCACCGCAGCGATTTTTACGACGCCATCGCCGGCGGCATCGTGCTGACCGGCGGCAGCGCCAAAGTCGAGGGCCTCATCGAGCTGGCCGAGGAGGTCTTCGACCTGCCGGTGCGCATCGGCTTGCCGCAGAACGTCGCCGGGATGACCGATGTCGCGCGCAGCCCGATCTATTCAACGGCCGTGGGATTGCTGCTCTACGGCCGCCAGCAGCAGGGACCGGCGGCTGCACAACCGGCCGGCGCCGGGGCGGGCTACTGGCTGCACCGGCTGCAGACCTGGTTCAAGGGGCAATTCTGATTTTTTCACAGTTTCTGGCGCAAGCCACGAGGAGGTTGTCATGGGTGCTGAAATGTTCGAAGTGACCGACGGCAAGAGCGATCGAGCCGTCATCCGTGTCATCGGGGTGGGGGGCGGTGGCTGCAACACCGTCAACCAGATGGTGGAGTCGGGCATCGACGGCGTGGACTTCGTCTGCGCCAACACCGACCGCCAGCACCTGGAGCGGTGCAAGACCAACATGATCCTGCAGCTCGGCGCCGGCATCACGCGCGGCCTGGGCGCGGGCTCCAATCCCGACGTCGGCCGCCAGTCCGCGCTCGAGGACAAGGACCGCATCAAGGAGCTGATCAGCGGCACCGACCTGCTGTTCATCACCGCCGGCATGGGCGGCGGCACCGGCACCGGCGCCGCGCAGGTGATCGCGCTTGTGGCGAAGGAGCTGGGCTTCCTGACCGTTGCCGTCGTGTCCAATGGC
>JBOHYD010000273.1:0-11123 GCA_050737635.1 Luteimonas sp.
TTTTTGTGCTCTGCGTCACAGATTTCTGGATTTTCAGCACGTATCCATCACTCGGGGGAGTAGAGACATGACCCGCAAGACCAATGCCTTGCGCGACGCTGTTGTCGCCGTACTCGTCATCAGTGCATCCGCCACAGCCGGCACACAGGCCGCAATGGCCCAGGACACCGCCGCCACCGGCAACAACGACACCGCCACCAACCTCGACCGCATCGAGGTCACCGGCACGCGCATCCGCCAGGCCGACATCGAAACCGCGCAGCCGGTGTTGCTGATCACCCGCGCGGATATCGAGAAGCAAGGCTTCCAGTCGGTCTCCGACATCCTGCAGAACATCAGCGCCACCGGCACCCCGCCGATCTCCCGCGCTTCACCCCTGTTGTCAGGCGAGACCGCGGGCGGCACCTTCATCAGTCTGCGCAATCTTGGTGCGCCACGCACCCTGATCCTGCTCAATGGTCGTCGCCTTGGCATCTCCACCAGCGGTCTGTCGGACGTCTCGACCATCCCGGCATCGGCGGTGGAACGCATCGAAGTGCTGAAGGACGGCGCCTCGTCCATCTACGGCTCCGACGCGATCGCCGGCGTGATCAACGTCATCACCCGCAGCAATTTCGAGGGGGTGACGGCCAGCGTCTATCACGGCCAGTACGGCGAGGGAGACGGCGCGATCGACAAGGGCGACATCGTGATGGGCTTCAACGGCGAACGTGGTTCGCTGACCATCGCGGCAGAGGTGCGCGAAGAAGATGCCGTCAGATCCCGCGACCGCGAGTTCAGCGCGTTTCCGCGCTCCAACCAGCATCCGACCGACAACTGGACGACCGTGAGCCAGTTCGGCGGTTTCGTGACCACCGCAGCGACGGCGATCCCAGGCATCCCGACCGGCACGCGGGTCATGCTGCGCGACGGCGGCGACCCGCGCAACCCTGCCGACTACCGCCGCCAGAACATCAACACCGGCACCTGCGTGGGTTCCACCCTGGCCACCGGCTGCACGCCGGGTTCGACGCTGGACAAGAGCAATACCAACCAGCAGACCGATGTGCGCACCCCGCTGAAGGACAAGGCGCTGTTTGCCGACGGCGTGTTCGACATCACCGATGCGCTGCGTTTTCGTGGCAATTTTCTTTACAGCAAACGCGAGGCCACGCGCACCGTGGCAGGCTTTCCCTTGCAGGCCACGTCGCCGACCACATTGCAGGGCGGGCCCGCGATCCTGTCCGCGAACAGCTACTTCAATCCCACAGGCGCGGCCATCTCCAACTGGTGGCGCCGCACCTGGGAACTGCCGCGGGTCTCGGATTCGGACCTGACCACGCGCCGGTTTGTCGCCGCCCTCGAAGGCAGTTTTACCCTCGCCGATCGGCCGTTCGACTGGGATGTGTCCTACCTCACGAATGAAAACCGGCTGTCGCAGGCCAATTTCGGCAATACCAATATTCCGAGATTGCGCGCCGCGGTGGGGCCGTCGTTCCTCAATGCACAAGGCCGTGTGCAGTGCGGCACGGCCGCGGCACCGATTTCGTTCGAAGCGTGCGTGCCGTTCAATCCCTTCCTGCCGTTTGGGCGCGAGGGACAAGGTGGCCTGACCAACAATGCCGAGTTGCAGGATTTTCTGTTCACCCGCGAACACACCACCGGCGAGACGGACACGCGGATCCTTTCCGCCAACTTGACCGGCTCGGTATTCACCCTGCCCGCGGGCGACCTTGCCTTCGCGCTCGGCGCCGAAAGCCGCAAGGAGTCCGGGCGCTTCGTGCCCGATCCGCTGTCGGTGTCCGGGCAATCGACCAACCTGTCGGCGGGCCCGACCAGCGGCGAATACACCGTCGACGAGGCCTACCTCGAGCTGCAGGTGCCGATCCTGGCGGACCTGCCGTTCGCCCGCGAACTAACCCTGAGCCTGGCCAGCCGCTTCTCCGACTACGACACCTTCGGCGAGACCACCAACAACAAGTTCGGACTCAAGTGGAAGCCGTTCGACTCGCTGCTGGTGCGCGCCACCGCCGCCGACGGCTTCCGCGCGCCGACCATCGCCGACCTGTTCGGCGGCGGCTCGCAGACGTTCTCGTCCTATACCGATCCCTGCGACACGGTGATCGGCCAGTCCAGGCCGGGCTCGACGACCCGGACCAACTGCGCCCGCGACCTCGGCGCGCTCGCCAACACCTACCGGCAGCTGGGCCAGGGCAATATCCCCGTCGGCGGTACCAACGCGCAAACGCCGATCCCTTTCACCTCCGGTTCCAACCCGGCGCTGTTGCCGGAGCAGTCGAAGTCGCAGACCATCGGTCTGGTCTGGAGTCCGACGTTTGCCGAAGGCCTCAACCTGGCGCTCGACTGGTGGAAGGTGCGCATCGCCGACACCATCGTGGTCGACTCGCCGGACAACATCCTCAACGACTGCTACGTGCAGGGCATCCAGAGCCGCTGCTCGTCGACACTGTTCACCCGCGACCCGGTGTTGGGCATCCCGTTGGTGACGTTCATCAATATCAACGCCGGCTTCCGCAAGGTCGAAGGCTACGACTTCGACATCAGCTACCGCTGGAAAACCGAAAACTGGGGCGATTTCCGCGTGGTGTCCAATACCAGCTACGTCGCCAAGGACTACTTCGTCAGCACCGACACGCCGACCTTCGCAACCTCGCTTGTCGGCATCGCCAACGTGTCCACCCAGTTCCGCATCCGTTCCAACCTCAACCTGAGCTGGGAATACGGCATGGTCGGCATCAGCTGGATCGCGCGCTATTACTCGTCCTTGAAAGAAAACTGCACCTACTTCGTGCCAGGTGCGGCAAATCTCGAAGGCCTCGAGTGCAATGAAGTAGCCTTCTCGCCGAACGGCGGCTTTCTGGCCAACGGCAGCCCGGCCAGTCTCGTAGCGCGTCGCAACCGTACCGGATCCAACACCTTTAACGACGTGCAAGTGCGCATCCAAACGCCGTGGGATGCCACGGTGTCGCTCGGCGCCAACAATGTGTTCGACCGCCTCGGCCAGGTGCTGTACACGATGCCGAGTGCCAATGTCTCGTACTACGGCGGCTTCGACATCGGCCGTTTTGTGTATATGAAGTACACCCAGCGCTTCTGAGTCATCACTATTGCTGTAGTGAACGCGACGGCCCCGATAGGGCCGTCGTCATGATGGGATCCCTGATTGCCAAGAACGGCCGTTGAAGGGCGCAACTCTGCCGCCAATGGCCTGCAAATGCAGCTGCGCTGCGGCCTGGCGATGACGGCCTTGCTGCCGGCGACGGCCGTCAGGGGGTCGCCGGGTCCGCGCGCCGCGATTGGTAGGCTTGCAAGTGCGCCCAAGCCATCGCCAGCACCGGCGCGGCGATGCCGGCCGCCTGCGCGCGGTGCAGCATGTCGCCGACGATATCCGCGGCCTCGACCGGCTGACCGGCCTCGAGATCGCGCAGCATCGATGCGGTCAACAGCGAACCGGCCTGGGTCAGCCTGGCGCGCGCGATGTGCTGCGCGTCTTGCGGCACGCGATAACCGGCCGCGTCGGCGACGGCCAGGCATTCGCGATGCAGCGCGGCGAGCATCTCGGCGCCGCCTTCGCTGGCGACGATGCGGCCGATGCTCGCGCGCATCAGGCAGGTGCCGGCGGCCAGCGTGGTCAGGAAGCTGACCTTGCTCCACATCGCCTGCGCGATGTCCGGGGTCCGCAGGTGATCGATGCCGGCCTGCGCGCACAGCGCCGCAAACGCCTGCGTGCGTGCGCCGTCGGCATCGAGCGAACGCTCGCCGAAGGTGATCGCCGTCGGTTGGCTCAGGTGCAGCACCGCGCCGTCGTCGCTCTTCATCGCGCTGATGAAGCACAACCCGCCGATCACCCGCGCGGCACCGAAGCGCGCGTCGAGCGCGGCGTAGTGGCGCAACCCGTTGAGGATCGGCAGCACCGCGGTGCGTTCGCCAACCGCCGGCGCGATCGCCGCGATCGCGCTGTCGAGGTCGTAGGCCTTGCAGCTCAGCAGCACCAGATCGAACGGCGCGTGGGCGACGGCGGCGGCCAGCGTGTCGACGGTGACGCAGGCGACCGCCATGTCGGCATCGCCGAGTGGACTGCGCAATCGCAGGCCGTCACGGCGCAGCTGCGCCGCGCGCGCGGCGCGCACCAGGAAGGTGATGTCGGCACCGGACTGCGCGAGCCGGCCGCCGAAGTAGCCGCCGGTGCCGCCGGCGCCGAGCACCAGGATGCGCATCAGCTGCGCAACCCGACGCCGCGCTTGAGCAGCCACAGCGCCAGCGCGCCGAGTGCGACGATGAAGCCGAGCATCAGCGCGTAAGTCACTGCGATCGACACGTCGCTGACGCCGAGCAGGCCGTAGCGGAACGCATTGACCATGTAGAAGATCGGGTTGGCGTGGGTCAGCACTTCGGCCCACGGCGGCAGCAGCTTGACCGAATAGAACACGCCGCCGAGATAGGTCAGCGGGGTCAGGATGAAGATCGGCACGATCGCGACATCATCGAACTTCTTGGCGTACACCGCGTTGACGAAGCCGGCGAGCGAGAAGATCGCCGCACCCAGCAACACCGTCGACAGCGTCACCAGCGGATGCGGCAGGCGCACGGTGGTGAAGAACATCGCGATCACCAGCACGATGATGCCGACCAGCAGCCCGCGCAGCACCGCGCCGGCGACGTAGCCGCCGAGGATCACCCAGGCCGGCATCGGGCTGACCAGCAGTTCCTCGACGTGGCGGCCGAACTTGGCCCCGAAAAAGCTCGACGAGATGTTGCCGTAGCTGTTCTGGATCACGCTCATCATCACCAGGCCGGGCACGATGAAGTCCATGTAGCGGATGCCGTCCATCTCGCCGACGCGCGCGCCGATCAGGCCGCCGAAGATCAAGAAGTACAGCGTCATGGTGATTGCCGGCGGCACCAGTGTCTGCCCCCAGATGCGCACGATGCGCACCACCTCGCGGCGCGCGATGGTGTACAGCGCGGTCCAATTGCGACGTGCGTCGGAAATGGCGTCGGGTGTGGCGACGGCATTGCTTGTGGTGGTGGGTATTGTGTTCATTGCGCGATGTGTCCGCGGGTTGTGGCCGTCATCCCGGCGCACGCCGGGATGACGAACGTAAGCAGGATGCTGGCGTCATGCGGACTTCTCTTGCGCCGCCGCCGCGTTGCTGCCGGTCATGCGCACAAACAGTTCCTCCAGCCGATTCGACTTGGTGCGCATCGAACGCACGCGGATGCCGGCGGCGTCGAGCGCGGCAAACACCCGGTTGAGGTCCATCGCGCGCGGCATGTCGACGTCGAGGGTGTGCTCGTCGAGCGCCAGCAACGCAGTGCCGTCGATCGCCGGCAGCACCGCCGGCAGCGCGCCGTCGATGTCGAACAAAAATCCTTCGACGTCAAGCTTCGACAACAGCGTGCGCATCGGGCCGTGCTCGACGATCACGCCGCGATCGATGATCGCGAGGTTGCGGCACAGGTTCTCGGCCTCTTCGAGGTAATGCGTGGTCAGGATGATCGTGGTGCCGGCGGCGTTGATCTCCTTGAGCGTGGTCCACATGCCGCGGCGGATCTCGATGTCGACGCCAGCGGTGGGTTCGTCGAGGATCAGCAAGCGCGGCCGCGTCATCATCGCGCGCGCGATCATCAGCCGCCGCTTCATGCCGCCCGACAGCGTGCGTGACATGGTGTCGGCCTTGTCCCACAGCTGCGCGCGGCGCAGCTCTTCGTGCGCGCGCCCGATCGCGATGCTGCGCGGGATGCCGTAGAAGCCGGCGTAGTTGACCAGGATGTCGAGCGGCTTCTCGAACATGTTGAAGTTGAGCTCTTGCGGCACCAGCCCGATCAGCCGCATCGCCGCGTCGCGCTGCGCGTGCAGGTCGACGCCGAACACGCGCACGCTGCCCGAGGTCTTGTTGACCAGCGACGACACGATGCCGATCAAGGTCGACTTGCCGGCCCCGTTGGGACCGAGCAGGGCGTAGAAGTCGCCGGGCATCACGTCGAGCGAGATGCCCTTCAGCGCCTCGACGCCGGTGTCGTAGGTCTTGCGCAGGCGGTCGATCGACAGCGCCGGCTCCCCGGGTGCAGGGGGCGATGCGCTCGGGAGCGAATGTGCATGTGCATGTGCGCCCGGGGCGGGCGGGGTGATGAATGTCATAGCGGATCCTCGCCGCGGTGGCTGCGGCGGACCACGTATTATAAGCGTCCTGCGGGCCCAGACCCGGCAACGGTTTGTTCCAGGTGTCTTCCATTTCCGCATCCAGAAATTTCCCGCTGCGCCTGACCGACCGCCGCATGCTCGCGCCCACGGTCGCGCACCTGTCGTTTGTGCGCGACGACGGCCTGCCGCTGGATTTCATCCCCGGCCAGTTCGTGCAGGTGCATTTCGAGTACGCCGACGGCACCGCGACCAAGCGCAGCTACTCGCTGGCGACCATCCACGACCACGCGCTCGGTGCCGGCGAAGCGGTCGAGATCGCGGTCAGCTACGTCGCCGGCGGGGCCGCGACCGCGCTGTTCGAGAACCTGCCCGACGGCGGCCTCGTGCAGGCTAGCGGTCCCTACGGACGTTTCTGCCTGATGCCCGCGGACGCCAACCGCCGCTATCTGCTGATCGGCACCGGCACCGGGGTGACCCCATACCGCGCGATGCTGCCGCTGATCGCGCAGCAGATCGTCGATCGCGACGTGCAGGTGGTGCTGATGTTCGGCGCACGCAGCCCCGAGGAGCTGCTGTACGGCGACGAGTTCCGTGCGTTTGCCGATGCCCATCCGGGCAACTTCCGCTTTGTGCCGTGCCTGTCGCGCGCGCTGCCGGCGGACGGCTCCTCGCAAGCGCATGCCGACGTGCGCCACGGCTACGTGCAGCAGTTCATCGCCGCGTTCGCGCCCGATGCCGATGGCGACATCGCCTACCTGTGCGGCAATCCGAACATGGTCGATGCCTGCTTCGAGGCATTGAAAACACATGGCCTGCCGGTGGCGCACATCCGCCGCGAGAAGTACGTCAGCAGCAAATAGCCTGCCGTGGCAACCGGCGCGGACGGCCTGCGCGCCGGGCCGCCGCAGGCCGATCACCGGGGTGGCCGCACGACCTCCGTCACATGCGGTCCGCGCGCGCGTCGTGCATTCTGACGCTCTCGATGCCGCTTTCCGCGCAGGCTGCCATGTCTCGCAAGACCCAAATTCTGTTCGCGCTCGCCATCGCCGCGGCGGTGTTCGGCTACCGTCACTTCGTCGAGCGGCCGCGTGCCGACACTGGCCGCACGTCGGCCGCGCGCGGCGACGCCACGCCGGTGACCCCGCGCATGCTCGGCCGCATCGCGTTCGCGCCGTGCACGCTGTCGCCGCAGCTCGGCGCGGCCAGCGTCGAGGCGCAGTGCGGCACGCTCGACGTCGCTGAAAACCCGCAGGCGCCCAACGGCCGCCGCATCAAGCTCCATCTCGCCTGGGTGCCGGGCGTCGAAGACGGCGAACGCGCACCGGATCCGGTGTTCCTGCTCGCCGGCGGCCCCGGCCAGTCGGCGACCGGCAGCTATCCGCGCGTCGCCCATGCCTTCCGCGAGGTACTCAAGCAGCGCAGCGTGGTGCTGGTCGACCAGCGCGGCACCGGCAAGTCCAATCCGCTGACCTGCGCCAGCGAGGACGCAGCGCTGTCCGGCGACGAGGCGGCCGCGACCGCAGCGATGCAAACCGCGGCCGAACGCTGCCGCGACGCGCTGTCGAAAAAAGCCGACCTGCGCTACTACACCACCAGTGCCGCGATCGGCGATCTCGACGCGGTACGCGCGGCGATCGGCGCCGAAACGATCAATCTGATCGGCATCTCCTACGGCACCCGCGTCGCCCAGCAGTACGCGCGGCGCTACCCGGCGCACACGCGCAGCCTCGTGCTCGACTCGGTAGCGCCGAACGCGATCTACCTGGGCAACGACTTTGCGCGCAATCTCGAATCCGCGCTCGACCTGCAGTTCGGCCGCTGCGGACAGACGCCCGCCTGCGTCAGGGCGCTCGGCAATCCGCGCGAGCGCCTCGACGCGCTGATGGCGCGGCTGAAGACCGCTCCGCCGCTGGTCACCTACCGTGACGCCGGCACCGGCGAAACCAAGCAGGACACGCTCACCCCCGGCCACGTCGCCGCACTCGCGCGCATGTATGCCTACGCGCCGGCGGCGGCGTCGATCCTGCCGCTGCAGCTCAACGAGGGCGCACAGGGCCGTTACGAGGGCCTGATGGCGCTGTCGCAACTGCTGGCTGACGACCTGTCCGAGCAGATGGCGATGGGCCTGCAGCTCTCGGTGATCTGCAGCGAAGACATCGATGGCCTGCACAGCGATCCGGCGATGGCCGACTCGGTGCTCGGCAACGCACTGGTCCGTGGCCTGCAGACCCAATGCGCGGTGTGGCCGAAAGGCGCGCGACCGGCGGATTTCCATGCGCCGCTGGCGACCGCCGTGCCGGCACTGCTGCTGTCCGGCGAACACGACCCGGTCACGCCGCCCGCCTACGCGCAGCAGGTCGCAAAAACGCTGCCGAACGCCCGCGCACTCACTCTGCGCGGCCAGGGCCATAACGTCATCGGGGCCGGCTGCATGCCGAAGCTGTTCGCACAGTTTCTCGACACCGCCAACGCCAAGACCCTCGACGCGACATGCCTGGACACGCTCACCGACACGCCGCCGTTCACCTCGTTCAACGGCTGGGGAGCGTGAGCGAGGAACGAGTGAGCAGGAGTGAGAAACGAGCGGTCATCGGCATCGGCGGCGCTCGGGTAGGTCATGCGATCTTTTTTGAGCGCTCCACAAAGCCTTTCACGGCACAGTGTCGCGAATCTATACCCAAATCTCCGGACCACCGATGATCGTCGCCGAACATCTGCGCAAAACCTTCCAGACCAAGACCGGCCGCGTGGTCGCCGTCGATGACGTCGGCTTCACCGCGCGCGACGGCGAGATCACCGGCCTGCTCGGTCCCAACGGTGCCGGCAAGACCACCACGCTGCGCATGCTCTACACACTGATGGCACCCGAGAGCGGCCGCGTGCTGGTCGATGACCGCGACGTCGCCAGCGACCCGGTCGCCGCACGTCGCGCGCTCGGCGTGCTGCCGGATGCGCGCGGCGTCTACAAGCGGCTCACCGCACGCGAAAACATTCGCTACTTCGGCGAGCTGCACGGCATGCCGCGCGCGCTGATCGGCGAGCGCACCCGCGCGCTCGCCGCCGCGCTGCAGATGGAGGACGTGCTCGATCGCCAGACCGAGGGTTTCAGCCAGGGCCAGCGCACCAAGACCGCGATCGCGCGCGCGCTGGTGCACGACCCGCGCAACGTAATCCTCGACGAACCGACCAACGGCCTCGACGTGATGACCACGCGCGGACTGCGCGGCTTCCTCAAGCATCTGCGCGACGAGGGTCGCTGCGTGATCTTCTCCAGCCACATCATGCAGGAGGTCGCAGCACTCTGCGACCGCATCGTGGTGATCGCGCACGGCCGCGTCACTGCGCAGGGCAGCGCCGACGCGCTGCGCGCGCAAACCGGCGAGGACAATCTCGAAGACGCCTTCGTTAAGCTGATCGGCTCCGACGAGGGCCTGCAGGCATGAGCGCGACGCTCACGGTATGCATGAAGGAGCTGCGCGAGTTTGCGCGTGACCGCCGCACGCTGCTGATCTCGCTGATGCTCGGCTCGCTGCTGACGCCAGTGCTGTTCCTGGGCATCGCCATGCTGGCGGAGTCGCGCGCCAAGAGCCAGATCGAAAAACCGCTGGCGATCGTGATCGTCGGTGCCGAACGCGCGCCCAACCTCGTTGCGTGGCTGGCCGGTCACGGCATCGCACGCAAGCCGCTGGTCGGCGATGCCGATGACGCGATCCGCGGTCAGGACGACGACGTGTATCTGAAGATCGGCGACGACTACGGCAACGCCTGGCGCAAAGGTGAGCCGGCACTGGTCGAGATCGTTCACGACAGCACCCGCCAGGACGCCAACATCCCGGTGCGCCGCGTCGAGAACGCATTGCAGCGCTACGCCCAGCAGGTCGGCGCGTTGCGCCTGCTGGCGCGCGGCATCAATCCCGGCGTCGCCGCGCCGCTGGCGATCGCGCACACCGACCTGTCGACGCCGGAAGCGCGCAAGGGTATGGCGATGGCGTTTTTGCCGTATCTGCTGATCTTGAGCGCGTTCCTCGGCGGTGCGTACTTGATCGTCGATTCGACCGCCGGCGAGCGCGAGCGCCAATCGCTGGAACCCTTACTGGCGACGCCGGCGGCGCGCGCGGCGATCGTCAGCGGCAAGATCGCCGCGGCCTGCAGCGTCGGCTTTGCGGCGCTGTTGCTGACCCTGCTGGCGCTCAAACTCGGCGCGCAATTCACCCCCGGCATCGGCCGGATGATGGACATGCGCCTGCCGGCGATCGGCAAGATGCTGCTGACCTTGCTGCCGATGCTGTTCATCAGCACCTCGCTGCTGACCTTCATCGCCGCGGGCGCCAAATCGGTGAAGGAAGCGCAGAGCTATATGTCGATGCTGATGCTGCTGCCGATGATCCCGACGATCGTGCTGCTGGTGAGTCCGGTGAAGACCGCGCTGTGGCAGTTTGCGGTGCCGTTCCTCGCGCAGAACCAGCTGCTGCTCAAGGTCATCCGCAGCGAGGCCGTGGCCCCGGTCGAGTGGGCGGTGTATTTCGCGGCCGGCTTCGGTCTGGCGGCATTGCTGTGGTTCGCCGCGACACGCCGCTACCACCAGGAGCAGCTGGCGATCTCCGCCTAGGCCGGGCCTACGCTCAGCCTAGGTCGCGATGCACGTCGACGGCGTTCCGGCGTTCCGCGACGAAACAGGCCCAGGCGGCGTCAGTTGCCGGGATTGAAGCCGATGCTGCGCCGCGTGGTCACCGGTGCGGCGACCGGCTCGAAGCGCCAGCGGCGCACCGCGGCGACCGCTTCGCGATCGAACACTCGCGGCGGTATCGCGCGCACCACGCGTGCCGCACTCACCGAGCCGTCGACGGCCACCGTGAACTCGACCTGCACCTCGCCCGCGGTGCCCGAACGCAGCGCCTCCGGCGGATAGCGCGGCGCCGGCGTGCTGATCGCGCGCAGCTCCGGACCCGGTGACGCCGGTGCCGGTGCCGGTGCTGGC
>JBOHYD010000274.1:0-16406 GCA_050737635.1 Luteimonas sp.
GCGCAGGGCAGTGCGGCGCATGCGTCGCAGGACGCCGGCAGCAGCCCGCAATCGCAGAACGACCAGAATGCCCGCAATCCGGCCGGCGGCAACGCCAACAACTACCGCCGCGAGCGCTTCCGCAATCGCCGCGACCGCGACCGCGATCGCAGCGGCGGCGGCGGTCGTCCGCAGCGCGATGACGGCCTGCCGCAGGACAGCAACGGCAACGATCAGGCGCAGCGCTTGCCGCCGCCGAACATCCCGGAAGGCTTCCCGCAGTATTCGCTCGGCGACCTCAAGCGGATGCCGGCGCACAAACTCCTCGACATCGCCGAGCAACTCAACATCCACGAAGGCGTGGCCCGCGCGCGCAAGCAGGACGTGATCTTCGCGCTGCTCAAGGTGCTCACCCGCCACGGCGAAGGCGTGGCGGCCGACGGCGTGCTGGAGATCTTGCCCGACGGTTTCGGCTTTCTGCGCGCGGCTGAGGCGAGTTACCTCGCCGGCCCCGACGACACCTACATCTCGCCGAGTCAGATCCGCCGTTTCAACCTGCGCACCGGCGACCATTTGAGCGGCCGCATCCGCTGGCCGAAAGACGGCGAGCGCTATTTCGCACTCTCCGTGGTCGACACCATCAATGCCGAGCCGCCCGAAGCCAGCAAGGGCAAGGTGCTGTTCGAGAACCTGACGCCGCTGTTCCCGCGCAAGCGCTTCAAGCTCGAGCGCGGCGACGGCTCCAGCGAGGACGTCGCCGGCCGCGTGCTCGACCTGATGGCCCCGCAGGGCAAGGGCCAGCGCGCGCTGATCGTGTCGCCGCCCAAGGCCGGCAAGACCATCATGATGCAGCAGATCGCCACCGCCATCACCACCAACCATCCCGACGTGCACATGATCGTGCTGCTGATCGACGAGCGGCCCGAGGAAGTCACCGAGATGCAGCGCACGGTCCGAGGCGAGGTGATTTCGTCGACCTTCGACGAGCCTGCCGCGCGCCACGTGCAGGTCGCCGAAATGGTGATCGAGCGCGCCAAGCGCCTGGTCGAGCACAAGCGCGACGTGGTGATCCTGCTCGACTCGATCACCCGCCTCGCGCGCGCCTACAACAATGTCGTGCCCTCGAGCGGCAAGGTGCTCACCGGCGGCGTCGACGCCAATGCGTTGCACCGCCCGAAGCGCTTCTTCGGCGCCGCGCGCAACGTCGAGGAAGGCGGCTCGCTGACCATTATCGCGACCGCGCTGGTCGATACCGGCAGCGCGATGGACAAGGTGATCTACGAGGAGTTCAAGGGCACCGGCAACTCCGAGGTGCACCTCGACCGCCGCATCACCGAAAAGCGCGTGTATCCGGCGATCAACGTCAACCAGTCCGGCACCCGCCGCGAGGACTATCTGATCGAGCCGGACCTGCTGCAGAAGATCTGGATCCTGCGCAAGCTGTTGCACCCGATGGACGAGATCGCGGCGATGGAATTCCTGCTCGACAAGATGAAGAGCAGCAAGTCCAACGACGAGTTCTTCGCATCGATGAAGCGCTGAGACTGTTGCCGAATGCGACAAAAGACAAAAGCAACACGCCCCGCAGTGCGCAGGCGTGTTGCCGTCAAATCAGCCCGCGCTTGAAAAGCGCGCGACCGAACTCAGCCCGGCGGCCCAAGCGGCCCAAGCGGCGTCAGCAGGCGCAGCCCGCTGCCGAGCTGGTATAGCCCGCCATTGGCGATGGCATCCGCGCCGCCGGCCATCAGGTCCTTCGCACTGACCCAGGGCGCGGGGCTGTGCGGTCCGGGGATATAAGCGTCCCATTCGCCATATGACGCCACACGACCTCCGCTTAGGGTGAAGTCGACAGGGACACGTACAAACCAGCTTGGCTGCTCTGCGGACTCCCCCTGCGTGGGCGGCTTGAATGTCCAATTGCGTGCGGCGGACAGGCTCGATTTTTCCAGCACCCGGCGGAATCTGATCATGTCATTGTCGTACGAAACGATACGCAGATTGGTCTGCTCTGCGATCGCATCCAGCACCTTGCCATCGCGACCGATGCGGACCAGCAAATAGACCGTGCCGGTGACCCTGGACTCGACGGCCTCTCTCGGATACCTGGGCGGCGGCAACGTCAGCACCTCGACCGAATGACCGGGCTGGCTCTCGTCACTGCCGAAACTCGCGCTGCGGATCTCCACGCTGTAGCGGTCGGCATCGAGCTTTTTGGCGACCATGCGCAGCGTCATCGCCGCGCGCGCGGGCCGCGCGCGGCCGTCGACGACGATGGGCTCGAACTTCCAGTCGCGCGACTGTTTTTCGATCATGTTCACCACCCCCACCCCGAGCGCTTCAGGCTTGTCAATGCTGACGCGGCTGGTGCGGCCATCGGGCTCGATTTCGACCGAACCGGTGACCAGCATGCTGGACTCCGCCTGTTTGAGCACCGCTCTGGGCCCTGCGGCTGAAGCGAGCACGCTGACCAACAGCAACGACACCCCGAACATCCCCCGCCAACGTCTGCCCATGACACCCCTCCCAATGGTCGATTTGCCTAGCATATCCGGCGCACGCGACCGCTGCACATCGCCCACGCCGCTGGCTGTCATCCCAGGCATCATGCGCTCCCCCCTTCGTCGCCCCTCCCATGCACATGCCCCCATCCGACTCCGCCCCAGCCGCCGACGCGACCACGCTCGAACTCCTGACCATCATCCAAGCACGCGTGCTCGGCTGCCTGGTCGAGAAGGAATCGACCACGCCCGACGGCTATCCGATGACCGCCAACGCCGTCGTGCTGGCCTGCAACCAGAAGACCAGCCGCGATCCGGTCGTCGAGCTCGAACCCGGTGCGGTCGGCCACACGCTGCGCGAACTCGAGGACCGCAGGCTGGTGGCGTCGGTGCACGGCGCACGCGCGCAGCGCTACGAGCATCGGTTTGCCCGGGCGTATTCGGTCACCCGGCCGCAGCAAGCGCTGCTGGCGATGCTGCTGCTGCGCGGCGCGCAGACCCTGGCCGAACTGCTGACGCGCTGCGAGCGGATGGCGGCGTTCGACGACGTCGTCCAGGTGCGCGATGCGCTCGACCGGCTGGCGCAACGCAGCCCGGCGCTGGCGGTCAATCTGGGCCGCGTGACGGGCCAGCGCGAGGATCGCTACATGCACCTGCTGTGCGGGCCGGTGGCTGCGCAAGATCATCTCGGCAAGGATCACGCACCGCCATCGAGCAACTCGCGCGCAGCGCTCGAAGCGCGCGTCGACGCACTCGAAGACGCGATGCAGACGCTGCGCGACGAATTCGCGCAACTGCGCGTGTCGGGATCGCCCACCGACTGACCCGCGCAACGCTCCGCGCCCGTCGATCCGCGCCAACGAGAACTCCGTGCGAGCGAGAGCACGGTTGCGAGCGGAGGCCTGCGCCGCTCGATCGGCGCGCGCAGCAGGCCGGCACCGGGCATGCTGTCGCTGTCCGCGCGTGAGCGCGCTGGCGCCAGTGCCAGCGCATGGCTGCCTTTTCGAGCGTGCATACTCCGCGACAGGAGGTGCACATGCACGAGAGTGGTCTGCAACTGGCGCTGGTGTTTCTGCTGGCTGCGGTGGTCGCGGTGCCGGTGTTCAAGAAGCTCGGCCTCGGCGCGGTGCTGGCGTACCTGTGCGCCGGTGTTGCGCTGGGACCGGACGGGTTTGGCGTGGTGCGCGACACCGAACGCATCCTCGGTGCGGCGGAAATCGGCGTGGTGATGTTGCTGTTCGTGATCGGCCTGGAACTGTCGCCGGCGCGGCTGCGGGTGATGCGCCGGCCGGTATTCGTTTCCGGCGGCCTGCAGGTGCTGCTCACCGCCGCCGCGCTTGGCAGCATCGCGATGGCCGCCAACCTGCAGTGGAAGACGGCGCTGATCGTCGGTCTCGGCCTGGCGCTGTCGTCGACCGCGGTCGGCCTGCAGCTGCTCGCCGAGCGCAAGGAGCTGACCGCCGACTACGGCCGGCTGGCGTTCGCGATCCTGCTGTTCCAGGACCTGGTCGCGATCCCGCTGCTCGCGGCGATTCCGCTGCTCGGCGGCGCCAGCGAGCAGACGCTGACCTGGCCGGCGGCGTTCAAGGCGATCGGCGCGATCGTGCTGGTGGTGATCGGGGGGCGTTATTTATTGCGCTGGGTGTTCCGCGTGGTCGCGCGCACGCGGATGCCGGAGGTGTTTACCGCGACCGCGCTGTTTGCGGTGCTCGGTTCGGCGTTCTTCATGCAGGAAGCCGGCCTGAGTGCCGGCCTCGGTGCCTTCCTCGCCGGCGTGCTGCTGGCGGATTCCGAATTCCGTCACGAGCTCGAATCGCAGATCGAGCCGTTCCAGGGGCTGCTGCTGGGGTTGTTTTTCATCGCCGTCGGCATGGGCATCGACCTCGACCGCATCGTCGCCGAGCCGCAGTTGATCGCCGCTGGCGTGGCCGCGCTGCTGGTGGTGAAGTTCACGATCCTGTTCGTGGTCGGCAAACTGTGGCCCGGTCAGCTGCCGACGCGCAGCGCGCTGATGCTCGGCAGCGTGATGTGGCTCGGCGGCGAGTTTGCGTTTGTGGTGTTCAACGAGGCGCAGCGCGTGCGGCTGCTCGGCGAGATCACCCACGACCGGCTGGTCGCGATCGTCGGCATCTCGATGGCGCTGACGCCGCTGCTGCTGATCGGCATCACCCGCGTGCTGCGCGGGCTGTCGGATGCGCGCGACGCCGCGCCCAAGCGCGAGTTCGACGTCATTGAGGACAATCGACCGAAGGTGCTGATCGCGGGCATGGGTCGCTTCGGTCACGTGGTCGCGCGACTGCTCAGTGCGCAGCGCATCGCGTTTGTCGCGCTGGAAAACGATCTCGACACGCTGGAAATCGTGCGCCGCTTTGGCAACGAGTTGTACTACGGCGACCCGACCCGACCCGACCTGCTGCGCGCGGCCGGTGGCGAGCGCATCAAGGTGTTTGTGATAGCGATGGACAATCCCGACACCAACCTCAAGGCGACACGGTTGGTGCGACGGATGTATCCGAACGCGCGGGTGTTTGCGCGCGCCAAGGATCGCCAGCACGCTTGGCGGCTGATGGACCTTGGCGCGACGGTGTTCCGCGAGGTGTTCGGCTCAAGCATGGAGATGGGCGAGCAGGTGCTGGTCGCGCTCGGCATGCCCGCCGACACCGCCGCCGACCGCACACAGCGCTTCCGTGCGCACGACGAGAAGCTGTTGTCGGAGCAGCATCTGGTCTACGACGACGATGCCGCGCTGCTGCAGAGAGCCCGCGATTCGCGGGCGGAGTTGATGCGGCTGTTTGAGGCCGATGCGGAGAGCGATCGGAGTGGTACAGCGGCGTCGTGACCGGGTTTCCGCTGCCGATGGCAACTGCATTGGCGGTCTGATTTTCTCGCCGTACGTGCCAGTGCGGAGTTTTGAATCAGAACGGCAGGACCAGCCCCGGATCGATAGCGAGCAGCTGCACGCGGAAGTCGTTCTGGATGCGCTTGAGCGCGGCGTCGGAATCGGCATCGAAGCGCAGCACCAGCACCGGAGTGGTGTTGGACGCGCGCACCAGGCCCCAGCCGTCGGGCCAGTCGGCGCGCAGGCCGTCGATGGTCGACAGGCGCGCGTTGTCGAAGCTCGCCTTGGCGAGAAAACGCTCGACGAAGGCGTGCGGGTCGTCGCTGGGCGCGGCGACCTTGATCTCCGGGGTCGATACGCCCTTGGGCAGCGCGTTGAGCACGTCGCTTGGCGATTGGTCGCCAGAGGCGAGGATTTCGAGCAGGCGCGCGGCGGCGTAGATGCCGTCGTCGAAGCCGTACCAGCGCTCGCCGAAGAAGAAGTGCCCGCTCATCTCGCCGGCAAGTTCGGCCTCGGTCTCGCGCATCTTGGCCTTGATCAGCGAGTGGCCGGTCTTCCACATCAGCGGGCTGCCGCCGTGGCGCAGGATGTGGCCGGGCAGACGGCCGGTGCACTTGACGTCGAACAGGATCACCGCGCCGGGGTTGCGCTCGAGCACGTCGGCGGCAAACAGCATCAGCAGACGGTCGGGGTAGATATTGTGGCCCTCGCGGGTGACCACGCCGAGGCGGTCGCCGTCGCCGTCGAAGGCGATGCCGAGATCGGCGTCGAGACGCTTGACCATCTGCACCAGATCCTGGAGGTTGTTCTCGTCGCTGGGATCGGGGTGGTGGTTGGGGAAGGTACCGTCGATCTCGCAGAACAGCGGCGTGACCTCGGTGCCGATCGCGGCGAGCACGCGCGGGCCGATCTCGCCGGCGACGCCGTTGCCGGCATCGACCACGACCTTGAGCCGGCGGTCGGTCTGCACGTCGGAGGTAATGCGCTCGAGGTAGTCGTCGGCGATGTCGCGCTCGACCAGGGTGCCGGGCGTGCCGGCGGCGTGCAGGCGGTCTTCGGCGATGCGCGCGTACAGGTCGGTGATCGCGTCGCCGGACAGGGTTTCGCCACCGACCACGATCTTGAAGCCGTTGTAGTCCGGCGGATTGTGGCTGCCGGTCACCGACACGCAACAGCCGGTGCGCAGGTGGTAGGCGCCGAAATAGATCACCGGGGTCGGCACCATGCCGACGTCGATGACGTTGCGGCCGGTGCTGCGCAGGCCGTCGATCAAGCCGCCGACCATGTCCGGGCCGGACAGGCGGCCGTCGCGGCCGACCACGATGTCGTCGAGGTGCTTCTCGACCATCAGTGTGCCGATCGCCCGGCCGATCAGCGTGGCCACGCCGATGTCGAGCGACTGGCCGACCACGCCGCGGATGTCGTAGGCACGGAAAATATCGCGGTCGATGCGCGCTGGCGCGCGTGTTGCGGTGTCTTTCACGTCGATGGTCCTGTGTGTGGTGTCGGCCATAGTATCGACCATGACCTGCGACAAGGTCGGTGCGCTGCTGTCGTCGAGCGGCAATCCGCCGATCCGGCGCGGCAGCCGCCAGACTAGGTAGGCAAGCAGCGCGAGCGCCGCCGCGGCGAGCAGCGCCGGCACGTCGCCGAGGCCGAAGGCGCCGATCACCGCGGTCGGCACCGCGGCCGCCATGCGCAGGCCGGTGCCCGGCACCGGCACCGCGAGCCGCTCGGCAGCTTCGGACAGCGACGCGTCGCCGCGCGCGTGCAGGGTCACGCTGCCCTGACGCAGGGCGAGATAGCTGTCGTCGTCGAGGCTGACGTTGTCCATGCCGATCGTCGCGCGCGCCAGCGGCAGGCGCACGAAGGCGACGCCGACGGTCGCCTCACCCACGCGCGCCGGCGCGGTCAGCGCGATCTGCGCGTGCTTGCCCTCGCGGATGATCGACAGCACCGGCTTGCCTTCGGCCAACGCGGCCTCGGCGGCGGCGAGCGGGCCGAAGCCGGATGTCGGCAGGCCGGCGTAGGCCGATGCGAGGTCCGCAGCGAGCAGCTCGACGCGCTCGGCCGTGCGCCAGCGATGTCCGAGCGCTACAGCGGCAGCGGTCAGATCGCCCCGCTTCAGCGCGTCGTGCACCGGGGCCGACGCCAGCCGTTCGACCAGCCGGTCGGTTTCGGATTTGAGCGTCGCTTGCGTGAGTTGCACGGCGGTGTCGCGGTTGCGCTCGAGCGCCGCGCGGCGGCTGTCGTCCTGGATCTGCCGCCAGCCGCTCCACGCCAGCCACAGCGCCAGCAGTGCCAGCAGCGCCGCGAGGCCGGGCAGGTAGGGGCGCGCATGCTCCAGCCCCACGCGCAGCTTGCCGGGTTCTTTGCCGTCGTTCATCCCTTGTCCTGTTTCAGCGCGCGCCGGTATGGCCAAAGCCCCCTGACCCGCGCGCGCTGTCGGTAAAAGTATCCACCACTTGCAGCGCCACGCGCACGACCGGAAACACGACCAGTTGCGCAATTCGGTCGCCCGGTGCGACCGTGTAGGCGCGGTTGGAGCGGTTCCAGAGGCTGACCATCAGCGGCCCCTGGTAGTCGGCGTCGATCAGCCCGGTGCCGTTGCCGAGCACGATGCCGTGGGTGTGACCCAGACCCGAGCGCGGCAGCACCACCGCACACAGCGCCGGATCATCGAGGTGGATCGCAAGCCCGGTCGGCACCAGCGCGCTGTCGCCGCCGGCAAGCACCAGCGCGGCATCGAGCGCGGCGCGCAGGTCAAGGCCGGCGCTGCCGTGGGTGGCGTAGGCGGGCAGCGGCCAGACGCTGCCGTTGCGGGCGTCGAGCACTTTGACGGCGAGGGCGTGGCCTAGCTGGGCGTGGCTCATGCCGGCAAGCGCTCGGCGATCAGGTCCAGCAGGGCGTCGGCGAGCCGGGTCTTCGGTGCCGGGCCGAGCGCGAGCGCGCCGCCGGGCCAGTACACGACCAGCGCGTTGTCGTCGCATTCAAAGCCACTGCCGATGATGCCGACGCGGTTGGCGGCAATCAGATCGAGCTGCTTGGCGACCAGCTTGCCGCGTGCGTAGCGCTCGACGTCGTCGGTCTCGGCCGCAAACCCGACCACTAGGCGCGGACGCGACGCATGCCTGGCCACCGTGGCGAGGATGTCCGGCGTGCGCACCAGCTGCAGGGTCATCGTGTCTTCGCCCGGGCGCTTCTTGATCTTGCACGACGCCGGCTCTTTTGGACTGAAATCCGCCACCGCCGCCGCGCCGATGTAGATGTCCACCGGCAGCCGCGCCAGCACCGCGGCGTGCATCTGCGCGGCACATCTAACATCGACGCGATCCACGCCGGCCGGCGTGTCCAGCGCCACCGGACCGGCCACCAGCTGCACCGCCGCCCCGCGATGCGCGGCGGCGGCGGCGATCGCGAAGCCCATCTTGCCGCTGCTGCGGTTGCCGATAAAGCGCACCGGATCGATGTCCTCGAAGGTCGGCCCGGCGCTGACCAGCACGCGCAGGCCGGCGAGCGCGCGCGCGGCGCTCACCACGTCGCCGCCAGGGCAGTGAGGATGGCCTCGGGCTCGGCGAGCCGTCCGGGGCCGGATTCGCCTTCGGCCAGCAGGCCGTCCTCAGGCCCGATCACCCGCACGCCGCGCTCGCGCAGCAGCGCGATATTGGCCTGCGTGGCCGGATGCAGCCACATGCGGTGGTTCATCGCCGGAGCCACCATGATCGGCACCTCGGTCGCCAGACACAGCGTGCTGACCAGGTCGTCGGCCAGTCCGTGGGCGAGCTTGGCCAGGGTATTGGCGGTGGCCGGCGCGATCACCACGCGATCGGCCCAGCGCGCGAGTTCGATGTGGCCCATCGCGGCCTCGGCGGCGGCATCCCACAGCGACGTGCGCACCGGCTGGCCGCTGAGCGCCTGGAAGGTCGCGGTACCGACGAAGTGCTGCGCGGCATCGGTCATCGCCACCCGCACCTGCGCAGCGGCCGCGGTCAGCCGGCGCACCAGCTCCGCGGCCTTGTACGCGGCGATACCGCCGCACACGCACAGCAGGATCTGCCGGTCTTGCAAGCTTGAAAGGTTTGCGCCCGCCATCGTTGCTCGGGGAATTCCCACAGTGAATGCGGAGATCAGCTTACCCGATGCATCGTGCACCGCCGATGCCCTGGCCGCCGGCGTGCCGATAGTCTGAATTGTGCGTTCGGCCGCAACAAACTGTGACGCGCATCGCCATCCGCCCGCAGCGCCGGCACGTATCCCGGCATGTCGGTGCGCCCGACACACCGCTGACCTGTCCATCGATCCTCCGCAGTTTCTTGACTGGTGCCGTACCCATGCACATCCGCGACTGGCCCGCCACCGAACGCCCCCGCGAAAAGCTGCTCGCCCGCGGCCCGGCGGCGCTGTCGGATGCCGAACTCGTTGCGATCTTCCTCGGCTCCGGCGTGCGCGGCATGGACGCGGTCGCCACCGCGCGCCGGCTGCTGGCCGACTGTGGCCCGCTGCGCCGCCTGCTCGAACGCGAAGCCGCCGAGCTGGCGACCCTGCCCGGCCTCGGCCCGGCGCGCGCGTGCAAGCTGTCGGCGGCGCTGGAGCTGTGCAATCGCCTGCTTGCCGCCGATCTCGAACGCGGCACCACCCTCACCGATCCGCCGGCTGCTGGCCGCTACTTTGCGCAGCGCCTGCGCGGCTATCCGAACGAAGTGTTCGCGGCGCTGTTCCTCGACACCCGCCACCGCGCGCTGGCGTTCGAGGAGCTGTTCCGCGGCACCGTCGACCGAGCCGAGGTGTATCCGCGCGAAGTCGTGCGCCGCGCGCTCGCCCACAACGCCGCGGCAGTGATCCTCGGCCACAACCATCCCAGCGGCAGCGCCGAACCCAGCGCCGCCGACCGCGCGGTCACCACGCAACTCAAGCAGGCCTTAGCGCTGGTCGACGTACGCCTGCTCGACCATTTCGTGATCGGCGACGGCGCGCCGGTCTCGCTGGCCGCGCGCGGCTGGGTGTGAGCCAGGGACGCTCGCGAAAGCCGCTCCAGTTACCTCGCACGGATGGCGATCGGCAGAAGTCTGCGACTGCGACTGCGACTGCGACTGCGTCGCGTAGAATGCGCGACCCCGCTGCGTCCGCCAGATTGCCCGTGAAATCCCAGCTCCGCGCCCTGATCGCCGCCGCCATCGACACGCTCCGCGTCGGCGGCGTGCTGCCGGGCGATACGGCGATGCCGGAGTTCGTCGTCGAGCGCCCGAAGGACCGCAGCCACGGCGATTTTTCGACCAATGCCGCGATGCTGCTCAGCAAGCCGGCACGCAGCAATCCGCGCGCGCTCGCGCAGGCGCTGATCGCCGCGCTGCCGGCCAACGACGACATCGCCGCTGTCGAGGTCGCCGGCCCGGGCTTCCTCAATTTCCGCCTCACCGCAAGCGCCTGGCAGCGCCAGCTGCGCGACGTGCATGCGCTGGGCGCGGATTTCGGCCGCAATGCCAGCGGCGGCGGACGCAGCGCCGGCGTCGAATACGTCTCGGCCAATCCGACCGGCCCGCTGCACGTCGGCCACGGCCGCGCCGCGGTGATCGGCGACTGCATCGCGCGCGTGCTCGACGCCAACGGCTGGAACGTCAAGCGCGAGTACTACTACAACGACGCCGGCGCGCAGATCGAAAACCTCGCGCTGTCGGTGCAGGCGCGCGCCAGGGGCATCGCGCCCGACGCCGCCGGCTGGCCGGAGGCCGGCTATCGCGGCGACTACATCGCCGATGTCGCGCGGGCCTACCTCGACGGCGCGTCGGTCGATGTCGACGGTCACACGGTCGCCGCGCAAGGCGATGCCGACGACAGCGATGCGCTCCGCCGCTTTGCCGTGGCCTGGCTGCGCCGCGAGCAGAACGCCGACCTCGCCGCGTTCGGCGTGGCGTTCGATGTGGTTTTCCTCGAATCCTCGCTGTACGCCGACGGCAAGGTCGAGGACACCGTGCGCGAACTGATCGCCCACGGTCACACCTACGACGATGGCGGCGCGCTGTGGCTGCGCAGCACCGAATTCGGCGACGACAAAGACCGCGTGATGCGCAAGTCCGACGGCAGCTACACCTACTTCGTGCCCGACGTCGCCTATCACCTCAGCAAATGGCAGCGCGGCTATGCGCGCGCGATCACCGAGCTCGGCGCCGACCACCACGGCTCGCTGATGCGCGTGAGAGCCGGCCTGCAGGCGCTCGACGCCGGTATCCCGGCCGGCTACCCGGAGTACGTGCTGCACCAGATGGTCACGGTCCTGCGCGGCGGCGAAGAGGTGAAGCTGTCCAAGCGTGCCGGCAGCTATCTCACCTTGCGCGAGTTGATCGACGAGGCCGGCCGCGACGCGACGCGCTGGTTTCTGACCGCGCGCAAGCCGGATTCGCAGCTGGTGTTCGACATCGACCTCGCGCGCTCGCAATCGCTCGACAATCCGGTCTATTACGTGCAGCTCTCGCACGCGCGCATCGGCGGGCTGCTGCGGCAGCTGGCCGAGCGCGGGCTCGCCTTCGACCTCGACCGCGGCCTCGCGCAGGCACCGGATCTCGACAGCGCCGCCACCCGCGACCTGCTGATCGACCTGTCGCGCTGGCCCGAGGTGGTAAGCGCCACTGGCGAGCAGCTCGAACCGCACCTGCTGACCACGTATCTGCACGAACTGGCGCAAGCCTTCCAGTCGTATTACAACGATCACCAGTTTCTCGTCGACGACGCCGACGTCCGCGACGCGCGCCTCGCGCTCGCGCTGGCAACGCGGCAGGTGCTGGCCAACGGCCTCGCGCTGATCGGCGTCCATGCTCCGGAGAAGATGTAGTGGCGGTCAAACGCGGGAAGTCCCAGGCCCGGCGCAACGGCGGCCATTCCGGCGGATTGCCCGGCTGGGCGTGGCTGGTCCTCGGCATCGTGATCACCCTGGCGGTGATCCTGCTGGCGCCGAAGTTGCTGAAACCCGACGGTGCCGACGGTTTCATCCGACCGCGCCCGAACCCCGACGCGCAGCCGGCGGCCACGCGCGGCGCTGACGGCAGCGTGGCACCGACGCCGCGCGACGGCGGCGAGCTGCCGAAGCCTGTGGCCTCCGCTGACGGCCAGCCACCGCAGTACGATTTCTATACCGTGCTGCCGGGCCAGGAAGTGGCGATGTCCGACGCCGAACTCGCCGCCAGCGCACGCGCCGAAGAAGACCGCCAGCGCGCGCTGGCCGCGCAGCAGCAGCGCCAGACCGACGCCGCCGATCTCGCCGCCGATGCCGATGCCAACAACCCGGCGCTGCCGGCCCCGGTCGCCGCACCCGCGTCGCCGGCAGTTCCCGCAGCGGCGACGGCCGACAACCAGGCCCGCTACATCCTGCAGGCCGGCGCATTCGGTGCCTCCGGCGACGCCGAGGCGATCAAGGCGCGCATCGCCCTGCTCGGCCTCAACGCCCGCGTCGAATCCGCCGCGATCGGCGGCAAGACCGTCTACCGCGTGCGCATGGGCCCCTACGGCACCGCCACCGAACTCGCCGAGGCCAAGGCCAGGCTCGGCAACGGCGGCCTGCCGGCGATGGCGATCAAGGCGCAGTAATCGGCTGTCTTTCGTAGCACCGATCAGCGCGGCGTCATCTGCCAGTGCTGCGGCCGGAAACGCGTCGCAACCGCGACCACCATCACGCCCGCGCAGCGGTCCGCGCCACGGCCAATCGCGCCCCCTGCGACCGCCTCCCGGCAGACTGCCTCCCCATACAAAGGAGAGTCGCCATGGTCATCGAAGCCGCACTGATCAAACCCGTCGTCGATGCGTTGATGGGGCTGTTCCGGCAGGGCGAGAACCTGCGCCTGAAGCACAACGCCGAGGCCGCGCTGCGTGAGGCGATCCGCGAGTTGTTGCTGGCCAATCCCGACGACAACAAGGCCGAGGCGCGGATCGCGATCGCCAAAGCCGCCGGCATCCTCACCGAGGACGTGGTGCTCGCCGAGGACATGCTCAAGAAGCACCGCGCCACCAAGACCCGCACCAGCGGCAAGGGCGCAACCGGACGCAAGCGCAAGGCGGCGGCAGAGGGCACTGCGAAAGCCGACAAACCCGCGGCGACCACCAACACCACCGGCATGGCCGAGACGGCATCGCCCGCAATAGCCGACAAAGCCGTGAAACCAGCCGCCAGAAAGTCGGCGAAGCCCCCGCAAGCAAAACCCGACTGATCCAGCGGTCATCCCGGCGCACGCCGGGACCCCGCCTGGGTCGCGCAAAATGGCCGATGGCCGACTCGAATTCCACGCGCGTGATGCGCCTTTCAGCACTCAAGCGGCGAGCGACCGCATCGCCACCGCGTCCACAGGCGTAGCCTGATCGCATCGCCCGCCGCCGTGATGCCGCCGATGTCGCCAGCCCTGCCGTTCTACGCGCTGTGCCTGTTGTGGGCGGCCAGCGAACTTTGGCTCAGCATTCGCAAGCGCTCCGGCGACGCCGCGCGCGCCCGCGATGCCGGCACCTTGCGCCTGCTGCTGCTCACCGTCTGCGCGAGCATCGCGATCGCGGTGTGGATCGCGGCGCTGGGCATCGCACGGTTTCCGCACCACGCCGCGCACGCACTGCTATGGACCGGCTGCGCGATGATGGCGATCGGCATCGCCTTGCGCTGGTGGGCGATCCGCGCGCTCGCGCGGTGGTTCACCGTCGACGTGACGATCCGCCCGGGTCACCAGTTGATCCGCAGCGGACCCTACCGCTGGCTGCGCCATCCGTCGTACAGCGGCGCGCTGCTGACGCTCTACGGCTTCGCGATCGCGTTCGGCAACGCGCTGTCGCTGGCGATCGTGATCGTACCGGTGACCCTCGCCTTCCTGTGGCGCATGCGCATTGAGGAGCGCGTGCTGTCGGAGGCATTCCCGGAGGCCTATGCCGCGTATGCGCGCGACACCAAGCGCTTGTTGCCTTACCTCTGGTAAGGCCGGTTTGACTGATGGTTGTTGTGGGAGTCACGGCAACCAATGTCGTTAACGAACCGTAGGAGCGCCCCATGGGCGCGATGGGCTTCGTGACGTGACCGATAGAGCATCGCGCCCATGGGGCGCTCCTACAATGGCCGTCTGCTCGCCGAACGAGCGTTCATCCGGAGCCAGCACATGCCCAACACCATCCTCGTCACCGGCGCCACGTCCGGATTCGGCGCCGCCACCGTCGCACGCTTTGCCAACGCCGGCTGGCGGGTGATCGCCACCGGCCGCCGCGCCGACCGCCTGCAGCGGCTCGTCGACCGCTACGGTGCCGACGTCGTCCACGCCTGCGCCTTCGACATCCGCGATGCCGACGCGATGCACGCCGCGCTCGACGCGATTCCGGCCGCGTTCCGCGATATCGACGTGCTGGTCAACAACGCCGGCCTCGCGCTCGGCACCCAGCCCGCGCAGCGGGCGGACCTTGCGCAGTGGCGGCAGATGATCGACACCAACATCACCGCGCTCGCAACTATCACCCACACGCTGCTGCCACAGCTGATCGCGCGCAAAGGCGCGATCGTCAACATCAGTTCGATCTCCGCGACTTACCCCTACGCCGGCGGCAACGTCTACGGCGGCACCAAGGCCTTCGTCACCCAGTTCACGCTCGGCCTGCGCGCCGACCTGCACGGCACCGGCGTGCGCGTGACGTCGATCGAACCGGGCATGGCCGAAACCGAGTTCACCCTGGTGCGCACCAGCGGCGATCGGGCCGCGGCGGAAAAGATGTACACCGGCGCCAACCCGATCACCGCCGAAGATCTCGCCGACACCCTCTGGTGGATCGCCACCCTGCCGCCGCACCTCAACGTCAACCGGCTGGAACTGATGGCGGTGAGCCAGTCGTCGGCGGGCTTGCAGGTGCACCGCGTGAGCTGAGACAGCCGCGCGGATGTGTGCGCCAACGTTGGGCGAGGTCTCGACTGCTGGCGCGAGCGCCATGGCCGGTGCCCTGTCCTGTAAAAGCACCGCGGCCATCGCCGCTCGCGCACACGCCGCTGTCGTATCCGCTACATCAGCGGCGCGGCGTCCAGATAGGTGTAGCCGGTCAGTCCTTTCTCCAGCGCGTCGCACATGGCCTGCGCTTCGTCGGCGGGCAGCTTCGCCGCATCGACCTTGGCGCGGTACGCATCGCGCAACGCGTCGAGCTTGTAGCCGACGTAATCGAGCATCACCTCGGTGGTGTCGCCGCGACGCTGCTGGACGACATCGAAGCCGTCGCCGCCGTCGCGCACGCGCACTTCGATCGCGTCGGTGTCGCCAAACAGATTGTGGATGTCGCCGAGCACCTCCTGGTAGGCGCCGACCAGGAAGAAGCCGATCCGGTAGCTTTCGCCCGGCACCAGCGCGTGCAGCGGCAGCGAGGTGTCGAGGTCTTCGTTCTCGACGTAGGTGTCGATCTTGCCGTCGGAGTCGCAGGTCAGGTCGGCGATGATGCCGCGCCGCGTGGGCGCCTCGTCGAGGCGTTCGATCGGCACGATCGGGAACACCTGGTCGATCGCCCACACGTCGGGCATCGACTCGAACACGCTGAAGTTGACGAAGTACTTGTCGACTAAGCGCTCGTTGAGCTCGTCGAGCAACGGACGGTGGCTTTTTTCGTCGTAGGTCAGGCGTGACTTCACCGCATGCGCGACCGCGTAGAACAGGTCGTCGATGCGCGCGCGATGGGTGAGGTCGATCCGGCCGAGCGCGTACAGCGCCAGGCCTTCGGCGTGGAAATGCTGCGCTTCCTGGAACAGCTCCACCGCCGGCCGGACGCTGAGTTCGTGGTGGATCTCGCGCAGATGGCGGATCACCGCCGGTTCGTCGGCGTGCACGTCGGGCACGCGGCCTTCCGGCGCAGCCTCGACCTCGGACACGTTGGCCACCAGCACCGCATGGTGGGCGGTCATCGCGCGGCCGCATTCGGTGACGATACGCGGCGCGGGCAGCGTGTTTTCCGCGCACGCGTCGGCGAGCGGCTGCACGATGCTCGACGCGTACTGCGCGACGCCGTAGTTGACCGAACAGAAGCTGCGCGAGCGCGTGCCCTCGTAGTCGACGCCGAGCCCGCCGCCGACGTCGACATGGCTGATCTTCGCGCCGAGCTTGGAC
>JBOHYD010000275.1:0-1754 GCA_050737635.1 Luteimonas sp.
GCGCGGAGGTCGGCGGCCTCCTCGGGCGGCAGGTCGACCAGCAGGATGCCGTCGACGCCGGCACCGGCGGCATCGGCGGCAAAGCGCTGCGCGCCGCGGATCTCGATCGGATTGAGATAGCCCATCAGCACCACTGGTGTGGCGCTGTCGTCTTCGCGGAATGCGCGCACGGCTTCAAGTACGAAGCCGAGCCCGGCCTTGCGCGCCAGCGCACGCTCGGAGCTGCGCTGGATGGTCGGGCCGTCGGCCATCGGGTCCGAAAACGGTACGCCGAGCTCGATTACGTCGGCACCGGCGGCGACCAGCGCGTGCATCACCGGCACGGTGGACTCCAACGACGGGTCTCCGGCGGTGATGAACGGTACCAGCGCCTTGCGGCCGGCAGCATGGAGGGCGTGGAATTTGCTATCGATTCGATTCATAGCGCTCTGTTGTAGAAGCGGCCCTTGGCCGCGATGGGTTTGCCGGAACAGCGCGCGCGCAAGGAGCGCTGCTACAAAGGCAAGCCCGCGCGACTGGCGATGGTGTGCACGTCCTTGTCGCCGCGGCCGGACAGGTTGCAGAGCACGATGGCGTCTTTCGGCATGCCGCGGGCGAGCTTCATGGCCTGCGCGATGGCGTGGCTGGATTCGAGCGCGGCGAGGATGCCTTCGGTCTTGGCGAGCAGGTGGAACGCGGCAAGCGCTTCTTCGTCGTCGATGCCGACGTATTCGGCGCGGCCGGTATCGGACAGGAACGCGTGCTCGGGGCCGACGCCGGGGTAGTCGAGACCGGCCGAGACCGAATGGGTCTCGATGATCTGGCCGTCGTCGTCGCACAGCACATAGGTGCGGTTGCCGTGCAGCACGCCGGGACGCCCGGCGGCGATCGACGCGGCATGCTGGCCGGTCGCGAGCCCCAAGCCCGCCGCCTCGGCACCGACGATGCGCACCTGCGAATCGTTGAGGAAGGCATGAAACAGCCCGATCGCATTGCTGCCGCCGCCCACGCAAGCGGTGATGGCATCGGGCAGGCGACCGTATTCGGCGAGCATCTGCGCGCGTGCCTCACGGCCGACCACGGCGTTGAAGTCGCGCACCATCCGCGGGTAGGGGTCTGGACCGGCGACGGTGCCGATGATGTAGAAGGTGTCGCGCACATTGGTCACCCAGTCGCGCATCGCCTCGTTGAGCGCGTCCTTGAGCGTTGCCGAGCCGCTGCTGACCGGCACCACGCGCGCGCCGAGCAGCTGCATGCGGTAGACGTTGATCTTCTGGCGTTCGATGTCGGTCGCGCCCATGTAGACGACGCATTCCAGCCCGAGCCGCGCGGCGACCGTGGCCGAGGCCACGCCGTGTTGGCCGGCGCCGGTCTCGGCGATGATCCGGGTCTTGCCCATGCGGCTGGCGAGCAGCGCCTGGCCGATGGTGTTGTTGATCTTGTGCGCGCCGGTGTGGTTCAAGTCCTCGCGCTTGAGCAGGATGCGCGCGCCGCCGACACGGTCGCTGAGCCGCTGCGCGTGATAGATCGGGCTGGGCCGGCCGACATAGTGCGCGAGGTCGGCCGCGAACTCGGCGATGAACGCCGGATCGACGCGCGCGGCGTCGTAGGCGGCGGCGAGCTCGTCGAGCGGGCCGATCAGGGTCTCGGCGACGAAGCGACCGCCGTAGCGGCCGAAGTGGCCACGGGCGTCGGGCCAGGCCATGTAGTCGATGGCGGCGGCGGTCGGCTCTTTCTTGATGGCGTTCATGGTGTGGTGCCCGGAAAATCAGCGC
>JBOHYD010000276.1:0-9843 GCA_050737635.1 Luteimonas sp.
CGGCGGCTCAGCCAGATGTCGGCGAACTGCGGCTCGCCGCTCGGGAACGCCATCGCCAGCCGGCGCAGTCGCACCATGTCGCGCGCACCGCCCTCGCGGATGCAGCGCGCAAGTGCGTCGCCGCCAAGTTCCAGCGCCGCCAGCGGCATGCCCGGCAGACGCTTGGCACTGATCCCGAGCCAGCGCGCGAACGCGACGTTGACCGTTTCGATGCCGCCCTCGTCATCGGCCAGCACCAGCGGCGTACTGAGCTGGTCGTAGTCGGCGTTGGAGGGAGCGATCGCAGGCGGCATCGCACCAATGTAGTGCAAACCTGACGCCGACGCAGATCCGGGACTGGATGCGCCGTCGGCGCTCACCGCCGGACATGTTGTGCTGGTCCGCAGCGGGAAGGCTTGAACGAAAGAATGCGCAACATTAAAGATGTGTTATTTTCGCACCCCCAATGCCTTAACCCTTCCTCAATCGGGCAATCCATCATGCAATCCGACGTCCTCAGAGTTGCCATCCGCTATGCACTGCTGACCTCGCTCGCCGCGGCCGCGCCGCTCACCGCGCTCGCGCAGGACGACACCAAGACCCTCGACCGCATCCTGGTTACCGGCTCCAACATCCCGCGCACCGACGCCGAAACCGCATCGCTGGTGCAGGTGATCACGCGCCAAGAGATCGACCGCACCGGCAAGACCACGGTCGCCGAATATCTGCAGACCTTGACTTCCGACGGCGCCGGTTCGATTCCGAAAACCTTCGGCAACGGCTTCGCTGGCGGTGGAACTGGCGTTTCACTTCGCGGCCTTGGCGCAGGGTCGACGCTTATCTTGCTCAACGGCCGCCGCATGGCTCCGTTCGGCCTGGCCGACGATGGTCAAAAGGTGTTCACCGACCTCAGCACAATTCCGCTCGAGGCCGTCGAGCGTATCGACGTGCTGAAGGACGGCGCCTCGGCGATCTACGGATCCGACGCGATCGCCGGCGTGGTCAACATCATCCTGCGCCGTGACTTCACCGGCGTGGTGCTGAAGGGGTCCTACGGCACCTCCGGCGACAGCGACGGCAATCAGCGCAAAGCCTCGATCACTGCGGGCACCGGCGATCTTGCCCAAGACGGCTACAACTTTTTCTTCAGCCTCGAAGGCTCGAAAACCGATTCGATCGGCGTCGCCGATCGGCGTAACCGCCAGTGGATTGGCACTGGCGATACCCGCCCATGGGGATATGCCATCGGCGGCAATCTTCCGGGGCGCATCACCGGCGGCGGTACTGGTGCCGGTGGCGGTCCTGTCGGTGCAGTGGAAAATCCGGCCACAGACCGCTTCGTATCACTGCCTGGGTGCGGGCAATTCTCAAACGTCACACCACAAGATCCGGCCGGTGGCTGTCTCTGGGACATCGCGCAGTTCCGTGACCTGTCGCCGCAAGAGGAATACATCAACTTCTTCTCTCGCGGCACCTTCGCCATCAGCGACAGCTCCGAAATCTACACGGAGTTCAGTTATTCGAAGAAGAAGACGGAATTCAGCAACACCCCCTCGGGCGTTTCGGGCGCATGGGGCTATCCAGGCGGACCCGTCAACGCCTCCGACCCAGGTCCCGGCGCCGTCGTGCTGGGCCCAAATCATCCCGACAACCCGTATCCGGGGACAGCAAACAGGCTGCGCTACACCGCCTTCGATGTGGGTCCGCGCATCACCAACAACGACAGCGAGTTCGTGCGCTTCCTGCTCGGGACCAAGGGCTCGGTGGGGGCCTGGGATTACGATGCCGCCTATCTGCATTCACAGAGCCAGTTGATCAATCAACGCAGGGGGTTCCTGCAGTACAGCCACGTCAAGACCGCGCTGGAAGATCCGAACAGCCCGGTCGGCTACTGGCGCATCGGCACCGACGCCGGCCTGAATTCGCAGGCGCTGTATGACTATATTTCGCCGACGATCAGTGCCGTAGGCAGCAGCGAACTCGACATCGTCGATGCCAAAGCATCCCGATCACTGATGGACCTGCGCGGCGGAGCGCTGGGCCTGGCATTCGGCGCCGAGTACCGTCGTCAATCGGTCGGGTTGACGCCGCAGACCTTTACCGACACCGGCGACATCATCGGCCTGGGTTTCTCCGCTTACGACGGTACCGAAGAGGTCAGCAGTGCGTATGCCGAATTGCAGGCGCCTGTGCTCGAATCCCTGGAGCTCTCCGGCGCGCTGCGCGTCGACAGCTACAAAGACGGCGAGACGTCGACCACGCCCAAGATCGGCGTCAAATGGACGCCGGCCGATTGGATCGCACTGCGCGGCACGTATGCCGAGGGTTTCCGTGCACCGAACCCTGCGGAATCAGGAGATGGCGGCTTGGCTGCGTTCAGCACCGCTGTTGATCCTGTCCGCTGCGCGGCGCCAGGTAACGAGCCCCAGGATTGCGACTCCAACGCAATTGCCCTCATCACCTCGCCCAATCCGGACCTGAAGCCCGAAAAATCCAAAAGCTATACCGTCGGCCTCGTGCTGGACCCGACCCCGACCACGTCGTTGACATTGGATGCGTTCGAAATTGAACGTACCGACGAAATCTTCGGCGGAAGTTCAAACGCAGCGATCGCAGCCGGCGGCGCCAACGTGATTCGCGGCACCAACGATATCCCGGGGACGCCTAATAGCGGTTCGATCCTCGCGGTGCTGGTGGGCTATGAGAATGCCAGTTCGACGACCGTCCGTGGCTTTGATTTCGATGTGCGCCAACGCTTTGAAATGGGCGGCGCCGGGAAGCTGACGCTTGATTTGCAATGGACTCGAATCAATTCCCTTGAGCGCGAAGATACCAACGGTCAGAAATTCGAATTCGCCGGCACCCACGGCAATTGCGACGTCACCAATTGCATCGGCACGCCCAAGGACCGGATCAACTTCGCAGCAACCTGGGATATCGCTGCATTCAGCATCAGCGGCGTTGTGAACTATCGAGGTAAAATCAACAATACGCCTTCGAGAAACGAATACGTCGAGATAGTGGACGCGAACGGTAACGGAACTGGGCGATTCTTTGCCGCTCCTGCAGAATGTGCAAACAGTTTTGCAGGCGGAGCCCCCGCACCGCGCAATTGCGAACTCAAGTCGTTCTACACGATCGATCTTTCCGGAAACTGGAAGCTCACTGATGATTTTGAAATCTTCGGCTCGGTGTCAAATGTGACCGATCGCATCGCTCCATTGGACCCACTGACCTACGGTGCGATCAACTACAATCCGCTCGATTTCAGCGGCGCAATCGGCCGCTATTACACCGTCGGCATGAAGTACACATTCAACTAGAAAGCGGCAGAAAGTTCAGCGCCTGTGACGTTGAATTGAATGAAAAGGCGGCCTGCATGGCCGCCTTTTCATGCGCCCTACAAGAAACGCTGTCAATAGACGCTCGCGCCAACTGCCGTGTCCGTTCGCCGGCAGGAACGCGAGCGGAGCGTCTCCACACGCGATCACGCTCACACCGATCGCGGCCGAAGCTCCGATGGGCAGTGGGTGGGCAATGATCTGGCGGATTGGCTACCGGCCCTGCAGCGTCAGCGCGGACAGGGTGCGCAGATCCTCGGCGTCGAGCGTGTCGGTCTCGGTGCCGCGAAAATGACGATGGAACGCGCGCACCGTCGCGGCGCGGTCATCAAGGGGGTAACCGATCACGCGCAGCGCCTGCCACGGATCGAAATCTGCCGGCGGCGGGCCGGCATCGGCGGCCGGCCAGCGTCCGAAACCGGCGTCGGCGAGGCGCTTCCAGGGGAAATGTATGCCGGGATCGCGCTTGCGCGTCGGCGCGAAGTCGGCGTGCGCGACGATCTGCGTGCGCGGGATGGCCAGCCGTGTGCACAGGTCGTCGAGCAACACCAGCAGGCTGCCGATCTGCGCATCCGCGAACGGCGACTCGCCGTCGTTGTCGAGCTCGATGCCGATCGACGCGGAGTTGACATCGGTAATCGTGCCCCAGCGTCCCGGCCCGGCATGCCAGGCACGTTCGCTGTCGGCGACGAGCTGGTAGCGCTTGCCGTCGCGGCCGATCAGATAGTGCGCGCTGACCGGGCCGCCGCTGTTGCCGGTGCGCAGGGTCAGCAGACTGCGCTGCACGGACTGTTGCTCGGTCGCGTGGATCACGATCAGCACCGCTCGGCGCGGGCCGTGGTTGGGCGACGGCGCCCACTGCGCGAGCGGATTGCGCTCGACGACGTGAGCGCAGGACGCGAGTGCGACGCAGAGCGTAACGAGCAGGCATCGGGATACGGACATGACGGCATTGCAGCCGTGCGCGGCGCGCATTGCAAGCCTGTGCGCGGCATCGCGGGCACACATGGCCGCGCCATTGCCGTGCCATCGACCCACGAACGCAGATAAAAAAACCGGTACGCCGGCATCAAGCAGGCGCACCGGTTGCAGGCAGATCGTGATCGACGTGGGGAGGGGAGCAGCGACGATCGCGAGGCCTGGCGCAGTCAGTTCATGCCATGGCTCGCAGGCGATTGGTGCCTGACGGCAGGTTCATGCCTCATAGGCGGTCTCGCCGTGCGAGGTGATGTCGAGGCCTTCGCGCTCGGCGTCCTCGGGCACGCGCAGGCCGACGCTGAACTTGACGATCGTGAACGCCACCAGCGCGACCACGCCCGACACCACGACGGTGGTCAGCACGCCCTGCGCCTGGATCCATACCTGGCCCGCGATGTTGTACTCCGGCAGCGCGGTCTCGGTGACGTAGTCCCAGATCCCGGAACCGCCGAGCGATGGTGCCGCGAACACGCCGGTCAGCAGCGCGCCGGTGATGCCGCCGACGCCGTGCACGCCGAACACGTCGAGGCTGTCGTCGGCACCGAGCAATTTCTTCAGCCCGGTCACGCCCCACAGGCACAGGATGCCGGCGATCGCGCCGATCGCGAGCGCGCCGTTGAGGCCGACGAAACCCGCCGCCGGAGTGATCGCGACCAGTCCCGCGACCGCACCGGATGCCGCGCCGAGCAGCGACGGCTTCTTCTTGAAGATCCACTCGACCAGCGACCACGTCACCACCGCCGCGGCCGTGGCCAGGAAGGTGTTGACGAATGCGATCGCCGCGACGCCGCCGACCTCGAGCGCGGAGCCGGCGTTAAAACCGAACCAGCCAAACCACAGGATCGATGCGCCGATCATGGTGAGTGTGAGGTTGTGTGGCTTGATCGCCTCGCGCCCATAGCCGGTGCGCTTGCCGATCACGTAGGCACCGACCAGGCCGGCAATCGCGGCGTTGATGTGCACGACGGTGCCGCCGGCAAAATCGAGCGCGCCCTTGGCGAACAGGAAGCCGGATTTGGCCAGCACCGCATCGACCACGTCGCTGTCAGTGAACGCATCCGGGCCGGGGAAAAACCACACCATATGCGCCATCGGCAAGTAGGCGAAGGTGAACCACAGCACGGTGAACAGCATCACCCCGGCGAATTTCACCCGCTCGGCGAACGCGCCGACGATCAGCGCGCAGGTGATGCACGCAAACGCGCCCTGGAACACGAAGAACGCCAGCTCCGGGATATACACGCCCTTGGTGAACGTCGCGCCGATCGCACTCGCGTTGAGTCCGCCCGCCAGCACCCGGCTGGTGCCGCCGTAGAACGGCGTGCCCTCGGTAAACGCGATGCTGTAGCCGTACAGCGCCCACAGCACCGCGACCAGCGAAAACACCGCGAGGTTCTGGATCAGGATCGACAGTACGTTCTTCGACCGCACCAGGCCGCCGTAGAACAGCGCGAGGCCGGGCAGGGTCATGAAGATCACCAATGCCGACGACATCAGCACCCACACCGTATCGGGCTTGCTGATGGTCTGCGCCGGCGCGGCGGCCGGTTTCGCTGCCGCGTCGGGAGGTGATTCCGCTGCGGCGACGGTCGCGGTCATCGTGGGATCGGCGGCGGTCGCATCGGCGATCGCCACCGGTGCCGGCGCGTCCTGTGCAATGGCAAGCGAGATGACGCCGGTAAGCATCAGTCCGCACAGCACGGACAGGCACAACGCAGGCGCGCGCGTGGTCCACCCGGAGAAAAATCGAGTCTTCATGGTTGGCTCCGAATGTGGGTTAGAGCGCATCGGCGCCGATCTCGCCGGTGCGGATGCGGATGACCTGCTCGATCGAAGTGACAAAAATCTTGCCGTCGCCGACCTTGCCGGTGCCGGCGGCGGACTGCACGGCTTCGAGTGCGACATCGAGCAGCGCATCGGTGACCGCGCATTCGATCTTCAGCTTGGGCAGAAAGTCGACGACGTATTCGGCTCCGCGGTACAACTCGGTGTGGCCTTTCTGCCGACCGAAACCCTTGACCTCGGTGACGGTGATGCCGGACACGCCGGCCTCGGTGAGCGCGCCGCGCACGTCGTCGAGCTTGAACGGCCGAATGATGGCGGTGATCAGTTTCATGGCGTTCCTCGGTGGGGATGCAGTCGCATGTCGGCGGCCATCAGAACGACTTGCTGACGGTCAAGGTGTAGGTCTCGTCGGGTCCGAGCAGGTCTTCGTCGTTGTAGGCCGCGGCCACCGAGAATCCGTCCGCGAAAGCCTTGGTCACGCCGACTCGCCAGTACCCGTAGTCGGCGCTGCCGAGGTTTTCGACCCACTGCTTGCCGGCGGCACCGTTGAGGGTCCAGGTCGGCACGAACTCCCAGTTGCCGGCGACTTCGAGCGCGGAGCTGCCGTTAGAATCGGCGATGCCGAACAGATCGGAAACCGAATAGAAATACTTGGCCGAAAACAGGCCGTAGCTCAGGCCCGCATAGAGCTCGGTGGTGTCGGCGCTGTTGAAGCCCGACGGAAAATCGCCGGGGTACGCGTAGTAAATCGCGCCGAGATCGTACTTGACGCCGCTGTCGCCAAGCGCGCCGCGGTAGCCGCCGTAGACGTCGAACTCGACCGAGCTGGAAATGTCGGGATCGGCATCCGACAGCCAGCTGATGCTGCTGCCGAAGCCGCCGATGTACAAGCCGCTGTCGGCGGCGTATTCGATCGTGCCCTGCAGCGCTGGGTCTTCGCCGGTCTGGGTGATGCCGCGGAACAGGTAATCGCTGGTGACGGTGAGGTTGCCGGTGACGGTGCCGGCGTGTGCGCTGCCGACGGCGGTTAGGCCGAGCAGTGTTGCGAATGCGATTGCAGTCTTGCGAGACGACATGACAGGCCCCTTGTGCTGGATAGCCCTCCCCGATTGGTGCGTCGTGCGGTGTTGCGTGTGCGTCGCGGCGTGTGCTGTCGCGGCGCTCGGCGGCGGGCGTTCTGATGACGCCCTGCCATCGATACTGTCTTTGCTGTGCCACCCGGCGCGTCGGCCCTGCAGCGTCCGAACCGGTGCCCCTGCGCCGGTCCGGCTCCCTCGGTCACGTCTTCCTCCGCTGGGGTGACGACTTGTTCAGAGGCTCTTTAGATTGCGTAATACATCTGGTATTCGAGCGGATGCGTGGCCGCGCGGAACGCCGTGACCTCCTTCATTTTCAGCGCGATATAGCCGTCGATGAAGTCGTCGGTGAACACGCCGCCGGCCTTCAGAAAGTCGCGATCGCCGTCGAGCGCTTCCAGCGCCTGATCGAGCGAATGGCACACCGTCGGGATGTTTTTCTCCTCTTCCGGCGGCAGGTCGTACAGGTCCTTGTCGCTCGGCGGGCCGGGATCGATCTGGTGCTTGATGCCGTCGAGGCCGGCCATCATTAGCGCGGAGAAAATCAGGTAACCGGTGTTCATCGGATCCGGGAAGCGCACCTCGATGCGCCGCGCCTTCGGATTGGCGACATAGGGAATGCGGCACGATGCCGAGCGGTTGCGCGCGGAGTAGGCCAGCATCACCGGCGCCTCGAAGCCCGGCACCAGACGCTTGTAGGAGTTGGTGGTGGAGTTGGCGAAGGCGTTGATCGCGCGCGCGTGCTTGAAGATGCCGCCGATGTACCACAGCGCCATCTGCGACAGACCGGCATAGCCGTCGCCGGTGAACAGGTTGACGCCGCCCTTGGCGAGCGACTGGTGCACGTGCATGCCGCTGCCGTTGTCGCCGACGATCGGTTTGGGCATGAAAGTCGCGGTCTTGCCGTTGCGGAAGGCGACGTTCTTGATGATGTACTTCATCGTCAGCAGTTCGTCGGCCTTTTTGACCAGCGAGTTGAACTTGGTGCCGATCTCGCACTGGCCGGCGTTGGCGACCTCGTGGTGGTGCACCTCGACCTCGATGCCGGCTTCTTCGAGCGCCTTGCACATCTCGGCGCGGATGTCGTGCAGCGAGTCGAGCGGCGCGACCGGGAAGTAGCCGCCCTTGACGCCGGGCCGGTAGCCGCTGTTGCCGCCGTCGTACTCCTTGCCGGAGTTCCACGCCGCCTCTTCGGAGTCGACATGAAAGAAGGTGTGGCCCATGTCGTTGGCGTAGCGCACCGAATCGAAGATGAAGAACTCCGGCTCCGGGCCGAAGAACGCCTGCTCGGCGATGCCGCTGGACTTGAGGTAGGCCTCGGCGCGCTTGGCGACGCCGCGCGGATCGCGCGAATACGACTGCATCGTCGCCGGGTCGAGCACGTCGCAGATCAGGATCAGGGTCGGATCGGCGGTGAACGGGTCGACGACCGCAGTCGACGGATCGGGCAGCAGCACCATATCGGACTCGTTGATGCCCTTCCAGCCGCTGATCGACGAGCCGTCGAACATCTTGCCGTCCTCAAACAGCGCCGGCTCGACGATCGACTTGGGAAATGTCACGTGGTGCTGCACGCCGCGCATGTCCGCGAACCGCAGATCGATGAATTCGATCTTGTGGTCCTTGACGAGCTTTTCGACATGATCGATGGACATCTAGTTGTAACTCCGGAATTGGGGATTGGGGGTGGCAGCTGATCGTGCCGCTACGGCGGATAGATAAGCAAGGAGCGCGCCACTCAAGAAATCGAGCTAAACGGCTGTTCTGGATGACAAACCGCAGTATGCGAATGCATAAATGCACCTTTTTGGTGCGCCAAAAAACAGTTTGCACCTGAATTGCGCGGTCTCGAGAGCGTCACGCGGAACGTGCGGCTTGCCTGCTGCCAACCGCTAGCGCATCCGCATGTGTGGCGGTACGACGGCTCCGGCAGCCGCGGCGGCGGCCCGAATCAGCGATGCCGGTCGCGCGTCGGTGGCGATGATCGCAGGACCAAAGCCGGCCTCGCGAGCGATCGTTGCCAGCCGCGCGCTGGCCGCGACGACGCGCGTGCGATGCAGCGCGGCGATGGCATCGGCCGGCAGACAGGCAAGAATGCGTTTGAGTGCGCCGGCACTGCTCAGCGCCAGCCACACCGGCGCATCGAGCATGCGCAGCGTGGCGAGGCAGCGCGACGATGGCATCGCCGGCACGCGCGCATAGACATCCGCGCGCAAGACCTGCGCGCCGCGCGCGGTCAGCGTCGGCATGAGCAGATCGCGGCCGCCGGGAGCGCTCAGCAGGCCGATGGCGACGCCGCGCACATTGTGCAGTTGCGGCAGCGCGAGCACGCCGTCGCTGTCCATGTGCGCAGGCGCGGTAACGGTCTTGATGCCGGCACGACGCAGCGCGGCGGCGGTACCGGCGCCGGCCGCGATCCATGCGGGCCGGTTGCTTAGCGACAGCGCGCTCAGTTCCGCAGCGGCATGCACCGCGGCCGGGCTCGTCGCAATCACGATGTCGGCCTGCAGCGCATCGCGCAGACGCGCGCGCGTCGCGTCATCGTCGCGCCGCTGCAACGACCACGGCGACAGCGCGAGCACCCGCGCACCGTGCGCGGCCGCCGCGCGCCGGATGCCGCCGTGCGCGCCGACCGGGCGCAGCGAGATCACGTAGCATCCGGCGAGTGCGGCGCTGGTGTGTTG
>JBOHYD010000277.1:0-6968 GCA_050737635.1 Luteimonas sp.
CACTTCGATCGTGTGCACGTATTTCGGCTGCTTGTAGCCGAGCTTGCGCTCGATGCGCATGCGCAGCGGCGCGCCGTTGGCGATGCCGATTGGCGCACCGTTGAGCGCATGCGCGACGATGGTCTGCGGGTGATAGGCGTCGAGCAGATCGATGCTTTCGTAATAGCGTCCGCCATCGCCGCTGTAATCGTCGAAACAGTGGAACACCACATAGCGCGCGCCCGGTTTGACGCGTGCGGTGTCGAGCAGATATGCGAGCGGCACCCCGCTCCACTTGCCGATCACGCTCCAGCCTTCGACACAGTCGTGGCGGGTGATCTGGGTGCGCGTGGGCAACGCGCGGAGCGCGTCGAGGCCGAACTCGAGCGGTTTTTCGACCAGCCCGTGGATCTGCAGCCGGTAGTCGCTGAAACCCTGCGCCTTGGTCGCCAGGTATTCGGGGGTCTTCGGGTCGGTCGAGCCGTTGGGGCGGAACACCGGCGAGATCATCGACTCGGCATATTCCGACACGAGACGGTCGCCGGTCAGCAAGCGCTGCACGCGGCTGTTGAGCGGTTCGGCGGTGCTGAGCACGTCGATAAAGCGGTCATTGCGCGACAGCGCATCACATCCAACCAGCAGGCCGCCGGCCGCGCCGGCGACAACACCGCGCAGCACCTGCCGGCGCGTGAACAGCGGATCGTGACTCATGGCCGGTCTCCTGCGCTCGGTTCGACGGCGGCCGGTGCCATGGCCGCCGCCGATGCGGAAGGTGCGCCGGGCACGCGCGGATAACGCACGCGGAAGCGACCGGTGATCATCGAGCGCATTTCGTTGATCGCTCCGGCGTAGAACACCATCACCACGTGGACAATCGCAAAAATCACGAATAGCGCCATCACCACGAAGTGGATCGTGCGCGCCGACTGGCGTCCGCCGATAAGCTGCAGCCACCAGCCAAGCACGGTGTCCATCTGCGGCGACATCGACAGCCCGGTCAGCACGATCAGCGGCGTCAGCACGAAGATCACCCCGAGATACGCGAGCTTCTGCAGCGGGTTGTAGCGCGCGGCTTCATCACCGAGGGGATGGCGAAACCTCAGATGATCGACGATCGTGCGCGGCACCGCACGCCAGTCGCGGCGCTGCATCGCGAGGTCGCGACTCAGATGACGGCTGGCCAACGACCAGGTCAGGTACAGCACGCCGTTGATCACCCACGCCCATGCGAAGAAAAAATGCCAACGTCGGCCGACTGCCAGGTTGCGCGAGCTTGGGATGGTGGTCCAGCCGGGAAATCCGCGCGGCGTCAGCTTACCGTTGGCGTTGCGCGACACGCCGAGCACGCCGGTGGTTTCGATGCGCGCCGAGCCCAATCGGGTCACCCCATACAACTCGCCGCTACTGCCGCGCTGCATCGCCTGGGTCGCGAACAGCGGCGTGGCGAAGTGAGACGCCTCGCCCCAGTACAGCGCCGGGTGCGCATTGTAGATTTGCAGACCGCTGCCGATCATCGCCAGCATGCACGCGAGGTTGATCCAATGCATCCAGCGCAGTGGCCAGCGGTGACGCAGGATGGTGCGCCATTCGTAGCGCGCAGCATCGCCGGTGCGCAGCGGCGGCGGATTGGGCTGGAGCGGTATCGACGACATGGCGGACTCCCTGGCGGCCCTGCGCGCAGAGTACTCCGGCACGGATGACGATCACCATCGCAGGCGCGCAGGAGGGGAGGGGTGCTTGGGGCCAGCTAATCGGCCGGATCGCCGACGCGAATCACTACGCGATCGCCCTGCGGTTCGGGCCGTCCATGGCCCCGGGCGATGCCAAGGAAAGGCTGTTCGATGACGAGATAACTGAGGGTCGAGGTCAGCACGACCACCACGAAAAGCACCGCCCCCTGCGCCGGGCTCCCGGCCGCGAATGGCAGCCAACCCAGATTGGCCAGCAGTAGCCCATGCCACAGGTAGGCGCTAAAACTCACTACGCCGATGACCCGCAACGGCAGCCATGAAAAACACGCCTGCAACAACCCTGGGGCATGCAGTATTGCCAGCAGGAACGCGCTCCACAGCAATGCGAACAACGTGAACGAGCTATGCCAGTGGCCGATCGGCGTCGCGACACCAGTCAAACGACTCCAGAGACTCGGCGTCATCGCCATCAACAGGGTGAAAACAGCCGCCGCCGCGATACCAGCAAGCCACTGCATGGCCCTGCTCGGCATGCGGCCGCGGCGCAGCAGATGGCGGTGGGCAATCGCAACCCATGACCCGGTGAGGAAAATCGCGATGTAAGTCCACAGCCCGTCTGCCTGGTAATACGCGCTGGTCCATTCGCGGATTCCGATACCGGATGCGGCCAGCAGCGTCGCCGGCCAGAACCGTCGGCGAGCGACATGCAGGTACGCCAACACCAAAAGCGGCAGCAGCACGTAATACTTCAACTCGACCGCGACCGACCACGTGTGCCACATGCCCTCGATCGCCGCGAGGTGAGCGAGCACATCGACGCCATCCATCGAATCGAAGTAGGTCTTGAGTGGCGTCAGCCAGCACACCACAAGAAAGACCGCATACAGCGGATAGATGCGCAGCACCCTGCGTACCGCATAGCGCCAGAATGCCCTCGCACCGAGACGGCCGCCAGCATCGAGGTCGAGAAACTGGTGCATCAGCAGAAACGAGCTCAGCACAAAAAACAGCCACACGCCGGTCTTGCCGACACCCGACATATCGACTCCGGGCAGCATATCGATGCCGATCAGGCTGGCATGGCTGAATAGCACCAGCAGCAATGCGATGCCGCGCAGTCCGTCGAGCACCGCCAAGTGACCGCCGATGCTGGGGAAAGTACGCGCCAGCGAGCGCATGTCGAAGCCGCGTTTGCGACTGACCGATGCCGCAGACGCCCTCAATTGCTCGATGTCATGCGATTCCATCGCACGGCCCGTCGCACACCTCGCCATACAGATCGTGCTCGTCGCTGCCCATGATCGTCACCTCGGTGAAATCGCCGGGCCGCAGGCCGGCTTCGGCGCCGTTCTGGATCTGCACCACGCCGTCGATTTCCGGCGCATCGGCCATCGAACGGGCGATCGCGAGGTCGCCGTCGATCGCATCGACAAGGCAGCGCTGCACCGTGCCGATCTTTGCCTCCAGCCGCGCCGCCGAGATCTCCGCTTGCCGCGCCATGAAACGCGCCAGCCGATCCTGCTTGACGTCGTCACTGACCGGATCGGGCAGCGCGTTGGCACGCGCGCCGTCGACCGGCGAATACGCAAACGCGCCGACGCGGTCGAGCTGCGCGTCGTCGAGAAAATCCAGCAACTGCTCGAACTCGTCCTCAGTCTCGCCGGGGAAGCCGACGATGAAGGTCGAGCGGATCGTCAACTGCGGGCAGATCGCGCGCCAGCGTTGGATGCGCTCCAGCGTCTTGTCGACCGCGCCGGGACGCTTCATCAGCCTGAGCACGCGCGCACTGGCGTGCTGGAACGGAATGTCCAGATACGGCAGCAGATGCGGCGTGCCGTCGGCATGCGTGCGCGCCATCAGCGCGATGATGTCGTCGACGTGCGGATACGGGTACACGTAATGCAATCGCGTCCACGCGCCGAGTTCGCTCAGTCCTTCGCACAGCGATTTCATGCGCGTTTGATACGACTTGTCGCGCCAGATGTGTTCGGCGTACTTGACGTCGACGCCGTAGGCGGAGGTGTCCTGCGAGATCACTAGTAACTCGCGGACGCCACCGCGCACCAGTTTTTCGGCCTCGCGCAGCACCGCGTCGACCGGCCGCGACACCAGATCGCCGCGCATCGACGGAATGATGCAGAACGTGCAGCGGTGGTTGCAGCCTTCGGAAATCTTCAGGTAGGCGTAGTGCTTCGGCGTCAGCTTGACGCCGATGTCGTCGTCGCTCGCGCGGCGCGGCATCAGGTCGGTGAACGGATCGTGGGTCGGCGGCAGTGCGGCGTGCACGGCGTCCATCACGCTGCGGTAGTCCTGCGGGCCGCTGATCGACAGCACCCCGGGATGCGCGGCGCGGATCTGCTCGGGCTTCTTGCCGAGGCAGCCGGTGACGATCACCTTGCCGTTTTCCGCCAGCGCCTCGCCGATCGCGTCCAGCGACTCGGTCACCGCCGAGTCGATGAAGCCGCAGGTGTTGACCACCACCACGTCGGCGGCGGCATAGCTCGGCACGATGTCGTAGCCCTCCACCCGCAGTTGGGTGAGGATGCGTTCGGAGTCGACCAGCGCTTTCGGGCAGCCGAGACTGACGAAGCCGACCTTGGGATTGGCGAGGGACATGCGCACGCAACCGCGAAAAGGCCGTGAATTATAGCGATGAAGGCCGCATGGCCGGAATTGCTTGTCGGAATCGGCGCCGGTGCTCATCAGGGCATCCCCCGGACAGCGGGCAGCCACTGGCATGGGCGGATGGCCGTTCTTCAGGTGACGCCGAACCGACAGGTGTAGAACGGAGCCACGCGCAGGAGACCCCCCATGCCCCGGCACCAATCCACCGCTCCCCATTACGCACTGCATCCGCAGCTGGCCGAGGCTACCCATCCACTGGCGTCGCTGGCGTTGTGCGACGTGCGGCTGATGGACGACAGCAACTACCCGTGGCTGGTACTGGTGCCGCGGATCGCCAATGCGGTCGAACTGCTCGACCTCGACGCGGCCCAGCGCCATCTGTTGACCGACGAGATCGACCGTATCGGCCGTCTGCTGCGCACGGCCTTCCACCCGCACAAACTCAACGTCGCCGCGCTCGGCAATCTGGTGCCGCAGCTGCATGTGCATGTGATCGCGCGCGACACCGACGATCCGGCGTGGCCGGCACCGGTGTGGGGGCGGGTCGCCGCACGTCCGTACACGCCCGAGGCGTTGGTCGAACGCGTCACCCTACTCCACAACCGACTGGCGCAGCCCGCGGATCGGCCCTCCTCCTGAACGCATCGGCGGCGACCCATCGGGCTTGCGCGGACGGCTGCGCTTGCGCAGTCTCGACGTCCCAACCACCTCGAGTCATTCGCATGCGCACTGCACCGCTGCTGTCATCTCTTGTTGCCGTTGACGCCACAACCGGTGATCGGCCGGCTCATGGCCGCCCGCTGCGCGGACATGCCGCGGCGATGCTGCTGGCAGTCTGCGCTGGCCTGAGTCTGCCGGCGTCGGCGGCGCTGTTCGGAAAATCGCCCGAGACCTCCGCCGCGGAGGCCGCGCGCGCAGGGCTGGCGGCGACCACGGTGTGGGTCGACGCGAGTTGGGGATTTCGCAAGCAGGGCGCCGCCAACGATCTGAGCCGCGCGCATCAGGCGTTCGCGGCGCGCGGCTACAAGGTCGTCAGCGTCGAGCCGTACATCGAGAACGGCGACCTGCAGGGCTTCTTCGTGACCTATCAGAAACCATGAAGCTGCGAGCAGCGCTCAGTTGGCGCGAACCACCTTGGTACCGGCGATCAGATCGTGGCCGCAGCGACGGTCGCCGCGGAAGATCAGCAGCACGTTGATGATTGCGACCAGCGGGCCGACCAGCGGAATGTTGCTGACCAGTTGGATCTGCAGATAGCGCAGGCCGAGCAGACGGCCAAGCGGCGGCTTGTTGCCGGCGAGATCGACGATCTTGATGCTGGTGATGCGTTTGCCCCAGGTCTGGCCCGTTGCGTTGAGCGGAATGCCTTGCACCAGCACAAATACCAGGAAACCGATCGCCGCCCACATCAGCGTAGTGCCGATGCCGGCCTGCTGCCCGCTCTGCGCGGCGCTCATCGCGGCCGCCCAGTAGCCTCCGAAATACATCAACGGCCCGATGACGATCAGCAGGATGCTTGCCATCAAGCAGTGCAGCACCCAGCCGCACGCCGCGTCCTGCCAGTTTATCGCCTGAATGCCAGCTCCGCGACGACCGAGTCCGGCCCGCGATACGGATTCTGTTCGTCCATTGCCTTGCCCCCGTCTGTAATGATGCTGCTGATCAGGTTCGCGGCAGCGTGACGCCGGTCTGGCCCTGGTATTTTCCGCCGCGGTCCCGGTACGAAGTCTCGCACACCTCGTCGGACTGGAAAAACAGCATCTGCGCGACGCCCTCGTTGGCGTAGATGCGCGCCGGCAGCGGCGTGGTGTTGCTGAACTCCAACGTGACGTGACCCTCCCATTCCGGCTCCAGCGGCGTCACGTTAACGATGATGCCGCAGCGCGCATACGTGCTCTTGCCAAGGCACACCACCAGCGTGTCGCGCGGGACGCGGAAGTACTCGACGGTACGCGCGAGCGCGAAGGAATTGGGCGGGATGATGCAGACGTCGTTTTCGATGTCGACAAAGCTGCCGGGGTCGAAGTGCTTCGGATCGACGATGGTGGAGTTGATGTTGGTGAAGATCTTGAACTCTCGAGAGCAGCGCACGTCGTAGCCGTAGCTCGAGGTACCGTAACTGACGATGCGCCCACCATCGGCGGCGTGTTTGACCTGCCCGGCCTCGAACGGCTCGATCATCCGCTGCTCGTCGGCCATGCGGCGGATCCAGCGGTCGCTCTTGATGCTCATGCGTGCGTGTTCCCGGGCAGCGTTGGCCGAAGTTGCGCATTGTAATCGCAGCCCTCGTGCCCCCGACCTCGACCAGCGCCAGCGCTAATCGAACGAACGCAGGCGCACGCAGCCTGCCGCTGCACGTGGCACCGTCGCGCATGACAACCTCGACCGCCGTGCCACGGACATAGCCACATGGTGTCGGCTGGGCACCGCAACGCGTGAGACCCCGTCGCGCGTCGAGCGCGTCGGCGGTGTCGGGCCTGGTGCGGCCACGATGGAGGACGGGCGACGGTGCCGGCACGCGAACAATTCGCCCCGCGAGGCAAAACACTAGTGTAGTGCTTCACGCTGTTTGAACCACTTTCGCCAGTGCCACGCGACCCCGCATGACCTTCTCCAGGATGTCATTGGCTTTCGCCGTCCAGACAAAGGGCTTCGGGCAGTCGTTGTAGGCGG
>JBOHYD010000278.1:0-2493 GCA_050737635.1 Luteimonas sp.
GGCTGCGCCCGACGATGATGCAGTTGTAAACCTCATCCCCCTTGCGGTACCAGTAGTCCCAGACCAGCACCTGGCTGCCCTCGTAAGTGGAGGGCTGGTAGTTCGCCAGCGGCTCTGGCGTGGTGCGCTGGTTGAGCGGGTCAGCGTGGGTGGCGCTGCCCTTCTGCATCACGATCGTCGGCTGACCGGGGGTGGTCGAAACGGTCAGGTGCGGCCAGCGGCGCATGATCTGGGTCGGCGACAACTTGTACTCGTACAGCGCCCAGTCCATCTCAGAGAAGTCGGAGGCGCCCCAGCCGATGCGCAGGTTGGCGGGGTTCTCGACGACCGTCACCGCCGGTCGCTTGTCGGCGGCATCGTAAGACACCTTGAGGATGCCCTTGCCATAGATCGCCTTGACCCGGCACAGGGTCTGCATCCAGCTCTCCCAGTCGGATGCCTCGAGGTAGGAGAGCATCAGTTTCTCGGTCAGTTCGGCGCGGGCGCGCTCGGCCGGCGACTGGTTGATGGGTACCAGTGACACGCGCGGTAGCTTGGCCTGCAGGCGTGACTCGACATCCACCGCCGGCTTGATGATGTTGATGGTCATGTGAATCTTGCCTGGTCGAAGGCCAGCGTCCTCCGGCCATTGGTCGCCGTTGAGCGGCGCGTACCACCACGCGTACTTGCGGTAGCGAGCGACCAACGTGGCCTGATAGGCGTCGGTGTCGGAGTAGCGCTGGTTCGCCTCCCTGATGACGATGGAGTCATCCAGCACCGTGACGAGTTCAGCGACCATGCGTCACCGCATCGCCGCTCGCGCGACCTGGGCGTGCGGATCGAAGCGTGCGTTGGCGATCCCAGAGAATCCGCGTGAAGCCAGCCATGCAGCACCCGCCAGAGCCATGACGCGATCCTGTTGAATCCGAGTATCCGCCAGCCGGTAACTCAGCAACTCGCGCCGCAGGCCATGATACCCGCTCGGCAGCAGCAGGTCACCATCCAACAGGGCTTGGCGCAGGTTGACGAGCACGTCGAGCTTGATGCGGTTGGTGCCAGCGAAGTCGAGGCCGCGGTTGGGAGTCAGGCCCGCCAACTGCTGCATCACGATCTTGCCGCCCATGCCAGTCTCATCGTAGCCAGTCAGGCACACGCTCTTGCCGCGCACCTGGTCGAGCGCCCCGTTGCGCTGAACATGGATGCCGTACATCTGGGCCAGCATGCTGTTGAAACCCGACGGCTTGCGCTCGTAGACCTCCTGCACCACCCGCCACGGCTTGCGCGTCACGTCCAGCACATAGGCGGCCATCGGATCGGATGACACGGCCGGATCCCAGAACGCGATGTAGACCTTGCCGGGCTGCGGCTCGACGTATTCAGGCAGCACCCGGAAGGCGCGCTCGATCTGCTTCTGAGGCACGAAGAACGCCTCGCTCGGCTCGAGGAAGGCCCCTCGCAGCTGCTGCTCCTTGGTATTCGGGTCGAGGTCGCGCTCCTTGCGCTCCACCTCTCTGGCGGTCAGCCCGTAGCCCACGTTGTCCGCTACCGTGGCGAACACTAGCGCCTGCCCATCGTCGGTCAGCCACACCTGCCCGTCAGTATTGGGCTGCATCACCGCCTGATCCTTGATGGTCGACGCAAGTTCAAAGTACTCGTTGATGCCGTTCGGAGTGCTGACCACGATCATGGGGCCGCCGGTCGAGATCAGGCGCATGGACAGCACCTCGTTGAGCACGGCGCGCAGGTGGATCTCGAAGGCCGCCTCGTCGAAGGTGATGCCGTGCGCACGACGGCCCTGCAGCGCACGCGCCTTGTCCTCGGTGGTGCGAAACTGGGCCTCCGCGCCGAGGATCGTGCGAAAGCCGTCGTAGTAGGTGTCCACCTTCTCGAAGATGACCAGGCCGGGCGGCAACTGGCACGGGTTGACCTGCGCCGGGTGCGCGCCGCGCACCAGCAGTTCGATGTCCTTGAGGGCCATGTAGGCTTGGTTCTGAGAGGGAGCGACGTGGAACCAGAAGTAGGGCGCCTCGGCCCATTTGTCGGGATCGGCCGTCGCGTTTCCAAACTTGTAGAGAGTGGCCCACAGCACCAGAATCGCGGCACCCAGCGTCTTGCCGCACTGGTTGGCCGATACCATCACCGACAGGCGATTGGCCCACTCCCCGTCCTTCGTGACCAGCACGCTGAACCAGCGCTTCTGGGCAGGGTTCAGGCGAATCCCGAGGATCTCCTCGGCGAACACGACCGGATCGCGTCCCGAGCGCAGCAGTCCGAACAGCTCGCTCAAGTGTAGTAGTCGCGGCCGAGCATCAGCACGGCGAGCAACTCCTCGAACTCGCGCTGCAACTGCTCGCGCTCGGCGCCGGTCAGTCCTGCCTCGGCCAGCAACTCTGGAAAAAACTGGGCTTCTATGAAGGAGTTGTCCGGCTACGGCGGTTGCACGACGCTGAGAACAGCACCGAAGGGAAAGGTCCCACCCGTGAAGTTCCCGATGCGCGCCGGCAACCGCTACTC
>JBOHYD010000279.1:0-2166 GCA_050737635.1 Luteimonas sp.
GATTGTTGTTGCCACCCACCGGTGAGATGCCGTGCACGTAAATGGCACGGCCCGCCTGCTGCTGGCGCACCGTGGCGCTGGCGACCAGCGTGAAGCGGTGCCGCGTGCCCTGATTCTTGCAGACGGCCGCGATCGCCGGTTCGCTGGCTTGGTTCGCTTGATAGGACGCTCCCCACGCCGCCGAACCCGCCGGGCCGCCGAGATAGAGATGAACGTCGATCGAGGCATGGATGGTGGTCGCGCACGCCCAGCCGGCCACGTAGAAGCCGCCGTCCGCCGTCCCGCCGACCCCGTCGATATGACCCACCACGGCTTGCGAGGGCGGTTGCGGCGACGGCGGATCGTCCGGATCACGCGGCGGGCTGCAATTATCCGCAGGAAGCCACGCCTCCATCGCGGGGTCGGAGGTCGAGGCCTGCGCCGCACTGCCCGTGGTGTCGGTCTCCGGCACCACGCTGTAGGGCAGGCAGGCCGCGACCGCGGTGTCCGTCGCCAGCAGGAGGCCGGCGGCGATGGCCATGGCGGTGGCCAAAGCGCGCCCGCGGCCGTGCCAACGGCGGGCGGCGACTGGCCCCGCGCATTCGCCCAGGCGCGCAGTGGCAGGCACGGCGGCGGACGTGTTCATTGGCGACATAAAGGCTCCCCTTGGCATACGACTCCCCTTGAGCGCGCCTGTTCCACAGGCCAAGTAACGCACTGAATGATGACCGCACCGGATCGATAGCCGGCAGACACCGGCCGGCCGCCCGGTCATCCGCCCGAGCCGCGCCCCACCGACAGCGGCTTGCCGAAGACATCGCGTGCGATCGTCGTGCGCACGTTCTCCGGCAGGTCGATCTGCACCGGGAAGTCGAAGCTCGGCACGTCGAAGACCTGAAAACGTTCGGTCGTGACCTGGTTGCGCGGGTTGGTGGTCTGGCGCCTGAATCCCGGCAGATACGCGATGGCCGTGGTCAACACCCCCAGTTCGGAGTCTTGTCGGATGGCCGTGACGCGATCGAGCGCGTCGTACTCGGTACGCACGCCGGTGAGGGCCGGGTCGAGAAAGCTGCCGACCCCGCGGGCCGGATAGGACTGAAAGGCCAGACGACCGCTGGCGTCGTAGCGCTTGACCACCTGGCTCAGGGTGGCGCCGATAGTGCCGACATCGAACCGCTCCTCCAGCACCGGCCGCCACATCGCATCGTAGTAGGCGTTGTAATGGTGATTGCCCTCGTAGCGGCTGGACCGCCAGTGTCCGGCCGGCAGACCGTGCTCCTCGACAGGGATCTGCTGAAAGCTCAGGGTCACTGGATTCCATCCCACATTGTCGCCGTCCGGATAGCGGATGCTCGACAACCGCCCCATCGCGTCGTAGCCATAGCTGGTGGTGAAATCGTTCTCGTCGGTCACCGAGGTGATCTGACCGAGGTCGTCGACCACCGCCGACTGCAACGCCCCGCTGGGTTGATCGGCCGTGGCCGGATGCAGAATCAATTGCGGTATGCCGCGCTTCCAGGATGACAGGGTTACGGTCGTGTCAACGTCCGTCCCGTCACGGCCGTCCGAGACGCTCGCTAGCGTACCGTCGGCATTGTAGGTCAGCGTCTGCTGGAGCCTGCCGAAGGCATGAACCTTCAGCGGCAAGGCTGTTGTCGCGTCGTAATCGGTTTGCGATTCCACCAGGCCGGAATCGAGATTGGTGAGTTTACGAACCAGCCCCAGAGTCCAGAGCGCTGACCCATCTTGATACAAGCGCTGGTCACTTCTGCTATGTCCCTGCGAGCTATACCTTCGCGTGGTCACCGGCTGCGCGAGCGCGTCGAACGATTCGACGCGTAGAAAAAACCGATCGGATGACTCTAAAGATTGCGCGCTGGTTGCTTGGGTAATGGTGGTTAGTTTCACGGGGCGATTGCGCAGGCCGCTCAGATCGCCGGATGAACCATAAGTGCCATACCAAGATGCGAACGGCATGTTCTGCATTTCCGTGTCGGTGACGTGGTCGTAGATCTCGCTCTTGACGATCGTCCCGTCCATCTTGCGCGTGTGCTTTGCAAGACCTGATTAGCCCCGACCTTCAGCCATGAAAATTGCTCGCAGCCCGCAAGCGCGGCTCCGGACAAGGCTTGCAGCGCATCATCGCCGTTGCAAGTCGCGGCAGCATCTCGCGCAGGCGAAACCGGC
>JBOHYD010000280.1:0-22483 GCA_050737635.1 Luteimonas sp.
GCTCGATAACGCGCGCGTCGCCGGATCGCGCGCCGAAGGCCTCGCGGTACCGGGTGCCTTCGACGCGATCACCGCGCGCGCGCTGGCGACGCTGCCCGCTATCCTCGCCGTCGGCGGCCACCTGCTCGGCCCCAACGGTCGCCTGCTGGCGATGAAGGGCGCGCGTCCGGACGCCGAAATCGCCATGCTGCCGCCGGGCTGGCGGTTGCAGGCCGTGCACGTGCTGGCGGTGCCGGGGTTGGCCGCCGAGCGCCACCTGGTGGTCGTGGGCCGCGATCGGGCAGCGGCCTGAACCTGTGGCCGATCCGTCGTGATGCGATCGGCTTCAGCCCGGACCGCGGTCACGCCGCTGAGGCCCGTCCCGCAAGTGCAGGCATAATCCTCCGTCCGGCCGCTTGCGCACTCTGGCGCGAGCGACCTCCCGCCGCCCCGAGACCCGGACCCCATGGCCCGCATCATCGCCATCGCCAACCAGAAAGGCGGCGTCGGCAAGACCACGACGGCGGTGAACCTCGCCGCGGCCTTGGCAGCCACACCCAAACGCGTGCTGCTGGTCGATCTCGACGCGCAGGGCAACGCCACGATGGGCAGCGGCGTCGACAAGCGCGAGCTGTCGGCGTCGAGCTGCGACGTGCTGCTGGAGGAGGTGCACGCCGACGCCGCGATCGTGACCACCAACGAAGGCTTCGACCTGCTGCCCGGCAATACCGACCTGACCGCCGCCGAAATCGAGCTGATGGACGCCGACGGCCGCGAGCAGCGCCTGAAGCGCGCGCTCGATCCGCTGCGCGACAGATACGACTTCATCCTCGTCGACTGCCCGCCGGCGCTGTCGCTGCTTACCCTCAACGCGCTCACCGCCGCCGACTCGGTGCTGGTGCCGATGCAGTGCGAGTACTACGCGCTGGAGGGTTTGACCTCGCTGCTGCAGACCATCGATGCGCTGAAGGCTAGGCTCAACCCGGCGCTGCAAATCGAAGGCGTGCTGCGCACTATGTTCGACGTGCGCAACAATCTTGCCAATGCGGTGTCGGCGGAGCTTACCGGGCACTTCGGCGAGCAGGTGTTCCGCACCATCGTTCCGCGCAACGTGCGCTTGGCCGAAGCACCGAGCCACGGTCAGAGTATCGTCGGCTACGACAAGTCCTCGCGCGGCGCGATCGCCTACCTCGGCCTCGCCGGTGAGGTGTTGCGCCGGCAGCGCGAGCGCGACGCAAAACCCAAGCACACCGGGCAATCGACAGAGGAAGGCCGCACCGTGATGGACAACTCCCGCATGAGCACCCGCGCATGAGCACCGCGAAGACGACACCCAGCGCCACCGGCCTACCGGCAGCGACGCCGGCCAGGAAGCGCGGCCTCGGCCGCGGCCTCGAAGCCCTGCTCGGCCCGAAAGGCGCCGCGCAGGCCCCGGCGCTCGAAGCCACGCCCGGCGACACCCTGCGCTCGCTGCCGGTCGACGCGCTGATGCCCGGCAAGTACCAGCCGCGCAAGCGCTGGGACGCCGACAAGCTCGACGAGCTCGCCGAGTCGATCAAGGCGCAAGGCGTGATCCAGCCGATCGTGGTGCGCGAGCTGCCCGACCGCACCTACGAAATCATCGCCGGCGAACGCCGTTGGCGCGCGTCGCGGATCGCCGGCCTCGCCGAGATCCCGGTGGTGGTGCGCCAGGTCGACGACCGCACCATGGTCGCGATGGCGCTGATCGAAAACATCCAGCGCGAAGACCTCAATCCGCTCGAAGAAGCGCAGGCCCTGCAGCGGCTGATCGACGAGTTCGACCTCACCCATGCGCAGGCCGCGGAGACCGTCGGCCGCTCGCGTGCGGCGGTGTCCAACCTGCTGCGCCTGCTCGAGCTGCCGGCGGCGATCCGCGCGCTGCTCGAAGCCGGACGCCTCGAAATGGGCCACGCCCGCGCGCTGCTGACGCTGTCGCCGGAGCTGGCCAGCGGGCTCGCCGCCGACGCCGCCGAGCACGGCTGGTCGGTGCGTGAAGTCGAACACCGCGCGCAGCAGTTCGCCGCCGGCAAGCTGCCGACGACGTCAAAAAAGCCGACCGCGAAAGCCAAGCCGCAGGCCGACATCGCCTCGCTGGAAACCGAGCTCTCCGAAGCGCTCGGCACCCGCGTCAGCATCGCCCACGGCCGCGCCGGTCGCGGCCGGCTGGTGATCCACTACAGCGATCTCGACACCCTCGACGGCGTGCTCGAGCGGCTGCGTGGCGGCACGTGCTGAGCGCGCGCCGCCGGCGATGACCAGCACCGCGTCCGTCGCGCTGTCCGTCGTCGTCCCGGTGTTCAACGAGCGCGACAACGTCGCACCGCTGGTCGCCGAGATCGTGTCGGCGCTGCGCGGACGCATCGCGTTCGAGATTGTTTACGTCGACGACCACTCGCGCGACGACACCCTCGCGGTGCTGTCGGCGCTGAAGGTCAACACGCCCGAGCTGCGCGTGCTGCGCCACGTCACCCAGAGCGGCCAGAGCACCGCGATCCGCAGCGGCGTGAAGGCCGCGACCGGTGCGTGGATCGCGACGCTCGACGGCGACGGCCAGAACGACCCCGCCGACATCCCCAAACTGCTCGCCGCGCGCGATGCCGCCGAGCCTGCGATCAAGCTGTTTGCCGGCTGGCGCGTCAACCGCCAGGACTCCGGCAGCAAGCGCTGGGCATCGCGTGTGGCCAATGCGATCCGCGCGCGCCTGCTTCGCGACGACACCCCCGACACCGGTTGCGGCATCAAGCTGTTCGAGCGCGCCGCCTTTCTCGATCTGCCGTACTTCGACCACATGCACCGCTACCTGCCGGCACTGATGCAGCGCGCCGGCTGGCGGACCGTGAGCGTGCCGGTCAACCACCGCCAGCGCACCGCCGGCGTGTCCAAATACAACAATCTCAACCGCGCGCTGGTCGGTCTGCGCGATCTGCGCGGCGTGGCGTGGCTGATCGTGCGCAGCAAGCGCACCGCGATAGAGGAACTGCCGTGAGCCTGGTGCAGTTGTCGGCAGTTGCACTGTCGTCGAGCACACTGCCGGCGGGCGTGATGGACCAGCCGATCGCGTGGCTGGCGTGGACCGGGCTGCACATGAGCCCGTGGAAGCTGATCGGCCTGACCGGTGCGCTGATGTTCGGCGGCCGCTGGCTGGTGCAACTGGTCGCCAGCCGCCGCCACCGCAAGCCGGTGATCCCGCGCGCGTTCTGGTACATGAGCTTGGTCGGCAGCGTGATGACCCTGAGCTACTTCGTGTTCTCGCAGAAGCAAGACTCGGTCGGGGTGATCCAGAACCTGTTTCCGGCGTTCACCGCCGCGTACAGCTTGTACCTCGACATCCGCCATCGCGGCTGGCGGCGCGATCGCGCGACGCATTAGCGGCGGTCGGCACACCCGCACCGGCTGTCGTTATCGCCGCGCGCCCTGCAAACTAGCGCGATGACGACTGACCAATCCGCGCCGATCGGCACCGCAAGTGCACGCGACGACCACGATTCACTGGCCGCGCGCCTGCGCGAGGCCACCGAGCTGATCGAGCGCATCGCCGCCGACCGCAGCCTACTCGATGCACTCGACGCCGACGCACGCGCGCGACTGCACACAGCGCTCGCCGCGCTGCACGCGCCGTCGGATCCGGTCGCGCGCCGGCAGCGCCGCAAGCTCGCCGCGCGCGCGCGCCACCGTGCGCAGAACCAGCGTGACGACGCGGTGCTCGACGCCACCGGCATTCGAACGCTGCGCCGCAAGCCGGTGTTCACCACGCCGAATTATTTTCCGCCAGCTAATTTTGTCGCGCGCGATGTCCACCACGACGACGGCACCCACGTCCGCCGCGAGTCGCTGGAGCTGCAGCACTGCTATGTGTGCAAGCAGAAGTATTCGCGCATCCATCATTTCTACGACCAGCTCTGCCCGACGTGCGCCGAGTTCAATATCGCCAAACGCAGCGAGCTCGCCGACCTGCGCGGCCGCGTCGCATTGCTCACCGGTGGCCGCGTCAAGATCGGCTATCAGGCCGGGCTCAAGCTGCTGCGCTGCGGCGCGCGGCTGATCGTGACCACGCGCTTTCCGCGCGATTGCGCCGCGCGCTACGCGCAGGAGGCGGATTTCGGCGACTGGTCGGAGCGACTCGAAATCTTCGGTCTCGACCTGCGCCACACGCCGAGCGTCGAGGCCTTCTGCACACAATTGCCGACCAGCCACGAGCGCCTTGATTTCATCATCAACAACGCCTGCCAGACCGTGCGCCGGCCGCCGGGGTTTTACGCGCACATGATGGCAGGCGAGACCGCCGCGCTGCGCTCGGCACCCGAACACCTGCGCAAGCTGCTCGGCAGCTACGAAGGCCTGCGCGCGCACGCCGTGCTGGCCGATGCCGATGCGCCGCGTGTGCACGCAGGCCTCACCGCCGCGCAGCGCGACGCCGCCACCGGCCTGATCCGCGCCGCCGAACTGTCGCAGCTGCCGTTGCTTGCCGACGAACTGCTCGGCCAGGCGCACCTCTTCCCCGACGGCCGCCTCGATCAAGACCTGCAGCAGGTCGACCTGCGCGGGCGCAATTCGTGGCGGTTGCTGATGGACGAGGTGCCGTCGGTCGAACTGCTCGAAGTGCAGCTGGTCAATGCCATCGCGCCGTTCCTGATCAACGCGCGGCTCAAGCCGCTGCTGCTGCGCGGCGTGGATGGCGTGCCGCCGCCGCGCGACAAACACATCGTCAATGTGTCCGCGGTCGAAGGCCAGTTCTACCGCAACTTCAAGACCACCCGGCATCCGCACACCAACATGGCCAAGGCCGCTCTCAATATGATGACGCGCACCGCGGCGGCGGATTACCACGGCGACGGCATCCACATGAACTCCGTCGATACCGGCTGGGTCACCGACGAAGACCCGATCGAGATCGCCGCGCGCAAGGTTATCGAGGAGCGCTTCCACCCGCCGCTGGATATCGTCGATGGTGCCGCGCGCATCGTCGATCCGATCATCCACGGCATCAACAGCGGCGAGCATGTGTGGGGACAGTTTCTGAAGGATTACCGGCCTACCGACTGGTAGGCGCGTGCGGGATCGCTGGATCACTCGGCCAATCCCAGGAACACCCGCATCCGCGCGAACTCGGCCTCCAACCCGTCGCGGAACGCCGCGTCGCGCGGTGCGCGTCCGGCGACGTAGCCGACGTCGCAGGTCTGCGTGCCGTCACGGACGCCGATGTTGCCCCAGCCGATCACGCGGTCGTGCCAGAGCAGCGGCAGCGCGTAATAGCCGAGCTTGCGCTTCGGCGCGGGGGTGTAGGCCTCGAAGCGGTAGCTCCAGCCCCACAACAGTTCGAAGCGGCGGCGATCCCAGACCAGCGGATCGAACGGCGTGAGCAGGCGGACTGCGGCATCGGGCCGCCAGCGCCGGCTCGCCGGGCGTTCGTCGGCGGGCCAAACCCAGTCGACGCCGTCCACGTGCCACCGGCCAGACGCTGCCGTCCGCGTGCCAGCGCCGCGGCGCGCGTGGCGTTCCACTGCGGCACGCCGCGACCGAGGTAGGACGTCAGCTGGCGCAGACTGGCGTCGGGCAATGGCGCGTACTTGCGCACGATCACGTCGACCAGCGCATCCATGCGCGCGTCCACGTCCATCACAGCGTCGGGCATGGCATCGCCCTCGCGCACCGCGTAGACGCGCGTACCGCCGTCGCGACGCGCCACGCGCAGCAGCCCGCGGTAGTGCATGCCGTCGAGCAGCTGCGTGCTGGCATTCGACGAGCCGCCAAACCAGTTGCTCACCTTGCCATGCGCGAAATGCGCATCGACCTCGCGCGGATGCACTGCGCCGCGCGCGACGATGAACGCGCGCACCGCTTGCGCCTGGATCCAGCGCGCCGGTGTCCACGCCTCGCGCGCGGTGCGCGGATGCATCAACGCATGGTGCGCACGCGGCAAGAAACCGTAGTTGACAAAGAAATCCTCCTCCAGCGGCAGCCGCGGATAGCGGCGCTCGAGATCGCCCGCGCGGTAGCCGATCACGCGGTGGCGCAGGGTCAGATCCTGCGCCCGCGCCGGCGCGCGGATCGGATCGGCCTGCACAAAGCCCAGGCGTGCGATCGCCCGCATCAGCGTGGTCGGCGTGAACAGCGAACGCGCGACGGCGTAGCGGCGCAGGTGGTCGAGGGTGAGCGGCATGGAGTGATGATCTCAGCTTGGGCAGCGCATCTTTCGGCATGCGGCAGCGACGACGTGGACCTGAGCGACTCCTGCGAGGCGTCCACCGAACATGCCGCGCTCCACGATCGGCTCCAGGCAGGGTTCAGACCCCACCGTGGGCGCACCTTAACTTTACCGGCGGTGTTGTCGATGACGCCCAGGCTGCTAGCGTAGGATCACTGATAACCCGCCGCCTGCAGCGCGAACAGCGATCCGTAGTGACCGCGGAGATTGACGAGTTCGTCGTGCGTGCCTTGCTCGATGATGGTTCCGTCCTGTAACACGGCGATCTGATCGGCGGCGCGCACCGTCGAAAAACGATGCGAGATCAGCAGGGCGATGCGTCCACTGGTCAGCGAGCGGAATCGCTGGAACACGGCCGCTTCCGTAGCCGCATCCATCGCCGAGGTGGGTTCATCCAGCACCAGAATGTCAGCACGTGCACGCATGAACGCCCGAGCGAGCGCCACCTTCTGCCACTGCCCTCCCGACAGTTCCCGCCCATCCTTGAACCACTTGCCGAGTTGCGTCTCGTATTGTTGTGGCAGCTGCTCGACAACAGGTGCAAGCAGCGCTTTTTCGCTCGCCTGCGTCCAACGGTCTTGGTCCTCGAAGTAGTGCGCATCGCCGGCGCCGATGTTCTCGCCTAGCTTCAGCTGGTAATGAACGAAGTCCTGAAAGATGACGCCGATGCGTCCGCGCAGCACGGTCTCGTCCCACTCCTGCAGGTCACGGCCATCCAGCAGAATCCTTCCCGCCGTCGGGGCATACAAGCGGGTCAGTAACTTGATCAGCGTGGTCTTGCCGGATCCGTTGCTGCCGACCAGCGCGAGCGAGCTTCCGGGCCTGATGTGCAAGGTGACGTTGTCGAGGACACAACGCGAGGCTCCGGGATAGCGGAAACCCACCTGCTCGAAACGAATGCCATCCGCTGGTACTGGCCCTTCGGTGGCGGACCCAGTGGGGGTCTGCACAGGCGAGTCGAGGAATTCGTGCAATACCGACAAGTAGAGATTGTCTTCATACAGGCCGCTGACCGCGGACAACATACTGGCGATGGTCGCCTGACCCTGCCGAAACAGCATGAGATACATCGTCATCTCGCCCACGGTAATCCGCCCGACCACGGCCGCCAGGGCGATCCACCCGTAGGAACCATACAGCGCCGCGACGGCGCCGAGCCCCAGCAGGAAGCCCCACACATCGCGGCGCACGGCAAGTCGCCGATCCTCGCTGTATATCCTGTCGAATATCGCTCGGTGGCGGCCTAGGAACAGCGGGCCCAGCCCGAAGAGTTTGATCTCCTTGGCGTGATCTTCACGAGCCAGCATGTTCGACAGATAGGTTTGCATGCGGGTCTCCGGCGAGCGCCAGATAAACATGCGGAACGCCTCGCCGGAGAACTTCGCCTCTGCCAAAAACAACGGCGCTCCCGCGAGCGCCACCAGGACCAGCGCCCACGGCGAGAACTGCACCAGCAGCGTTGCGAAGCCCGCGAGCGTGACGATGCCCTGGGCCACCGAGAGCAGGCGCATCACCAGCGACAACGGCCGGCTGGCGGCGCCGCGATGGGCGCGCGACAGTTTGTCGAAGAACTCCGAGTCCTCGAACTGAGACTGTTCCAGGGTGAGCGTCTTGCGAAAGATCAGCTCGTTCACATGCTGGCTGAGCTTCGCGCGCAGCAGCGACTGGCAGAACGATACCGCCCGCTGGACCGCGGCAAGCATCGCGGCGAGCGTAGCCTCGAGACCGATCAGGACCAGCAGCGGCGTGGTGTCCACAGCGACGCCGTGCTGAAAACCCTGCACGTCGGCCAGTACGGTATCCACGATCCGCGCCGCCACGTACGCAATGACTGCCGGCACCGTGCCTGCCGCCGCGGTCAACACGCCGAGGGCGACGGTAAGCGGCCTGCTCGTACTCCAGACCAGCGCCACCACGCGGCGGCTCTGCCCCAGCACGCTGAAGAACTGGCGGATGCGTGACATGAAGGGGTTCCGGCGGGCGCGCCGCTACCGAGTGCCGAGGCCGGTACGAGCCGGTGGCGCGGCGATAGGTGCCGGGTCTCGGCCCATTTCTTCCAGGCCCATTTCTTCCAGGTACAGGGCCTCAAGCTCGCGCGCGGTGACTTCCTCGGCGCGGATCGTCCGGCGAAGCTTGCCCTCGCGCATCAGGCCAATGTGGGTGCCCACTTCGCGGGCGCGGAATAGGTCGTGGGTGGCCATCAAGATGGCGGAGCCTGCGTCACGCTGCCGGCACAACAGGTCGTGGAATTCCGCGGAAGCTTGCGGATCGAGGCCCGAAGTCGGCTCATCCAGCAGCATGGCGCGTGCGTTCTTGGCGAGTGCAAGGGAGATGCCGACCTTCTGCCGCATGCCCTTTGAATAGCCGGCGGCGCGCTGCCTGACAGCGTCTTCAGGCAAACCCGCTTCGAGCAGACAGGCATGCAATCGCGCCGTCGAACAGTCCTCCACTCCCGCCAGGGCAGCAAAGTATTCGAGGTTCTCCAGACCGGTGAGTTCGCCGTAAAGCGCGATCTGCTCCGGGATGTACAGCAGTTTGCGTCGGCTGCCGATGGGATCGAGCGCGACATCGATGCCCGCGACGCGCACGCTGCCCGCGGTCGGCGCGAGAAAGCCCAGGAACAGCTTGATGGTGGTGGTCTTGCCGGCGCCATTGGCGCCAAGCAGACAGAAGATCTCGCCTGCGCGAACCGAGAGGTTCAGTTGATCGAGGGCAACGCGCGCGCCGAAGTGCCGGCTTAATCCCATCGCTTCGAGCATCAGCGGACATCTCCGAGTTCATGACTGAGCAATCGGTTGCGCCTGAGGTAACGCAATGCAAGCAATAGCGGCAGACTGGTGAACAGCAGCAGTGCTCCGAGATCGGCAAGCAACGCGCCCGCGCGTGCAACACGCCGAAACGCGAAGTGGGGCAACTTTGCGTACAGCGCATCCACCGACAACGTCTCTTCGCTGTCGGTGCGCGTGGCGGCATGCTGTTGCACGTCCTTCAGGAACTGTCGGACCTGAATGCCGAATTCACTGGCGCGATCCGCATCCGTGCCCGCAAGGCGCTCGAGCGCATCCTCGGTGACCACGGCAGGCGACAGGAACCGCAGGGCGTGGGTCAGGCGTCGCTGTGCGGCTTGATGGGTCTGGTGGCCGTCGATGATCCGGTTGTAGGCGCGATGCTCCGACTGGGCGTTGCGCAGTGTCCTGCGTAGATCCTCGACGCGCTGTTTCAGGATCGCGTCCCTGGGGTCGGTCGCGTCGCGACGTTCGCGCGGCTGGTCGCGCAATTCCATCTCCAGGGCGCGCAGGGCGTTGATATGACTTGCCGCCGAAGGCGCACCGCCCAGATTGCTGGCGGCGTACAACACTGCCGGCAGCAGGATGACCAGCCCGAGCCAGGCTGCGCCGCAGGCGAGCGCCGCCTCGGTCGCTCGACGAAATGCCAAGTTGATCGCCAGCGCCACGGCGATCCAGAACGTGCCATAGGCCGCGATGAGAGCTCCCAGTGCCGCGTACGCGAGCGACATCGAGGGGGCGTATCCCGCCACGCAAAGCAGCGCGACCAAGCAAACCAGCAGCAGTCCGAGCAGCGCGCCGCCGCCTCTGACCAGCGCCTTGGCCGCAAGGATCGCACCGGGCCGCACCGGCTGCGACAGGATGAGCCCGGACGTTCCCAGGTCGCGCTCCTGGGTCCACAAGTCGAACGTTGCGATCAGCAGGAACAGCGGCAGCAGGGCGACGATCACGAAGGCGAGATCGAGGTACCCGACCGCCGTCCCGGCGGGGTTGGCAATCGCCGGACCAAGCGCACCAAACAGAGTGATGGGGCTGGCCACCGCGTGCAGCCTAGCCTCATAGGGATACCCGTCGGCTTGGCCAATCGCGAGCGCAGCGAAATCGTCCGCCGCCAGGGTCGGAAAATGCTGGATGGCGAGTGCCATGAACGTCGCCGCCGGAAAGTCGGGATCGCGCGCCGTGGCCTCGCGCATGCTCTGCAGAAACTGCTCGCGCGTCGAGTTCACCTGCGTGGCCACGGTGGTCACGGCCAACTGGCGCTCGTCCTTCCAGGCCTTGCCTTGCCACGCCGCATACCCGCAGATCGCGGCGAACACCAGCAGCAGCCACGGCAGCGCGCGGTCGCGGCGCAGCCGCCGCCATTCATGTTTTACAGTCGTGCGGAAAGCGCTCAATCCTCTCTCCGCAACCGATGCGCGCAACCCAGCGCGAACGCGATGCTGGCCAGCGTCCAACCCAGCATCACCAGCAGGTCAGGCCATTGCCGCAACCACACCGAACCCAGCGGCTCCACGCTAGGTTCAACGTGGTCGACGCTCGCGGTGACCTCGGCGACGTTCGCTGCATAGGCCGCGTTCGTGCGTGGCCGGTTGAGCAGGATGTCGTGGTTCAGCGCCTGGACGAAATCGTAGCGATACGCCTCGGCCTCGGTGAGGAAGCGGTGATGGGCGCCGAAGTCGGTGCCAGCGAACGCCGCGGACCAGGGCCGCAGCGCGATCAGCGGCGAGGCGATGGCGAACATGCGGTTGACCTGCGCCTGCTGCCGGTAGATGGCATACAGATCCGCAAAGTGCCGGCGGAAGACCTGCGTCGACAACTCCTCCGAATACTCAAGCGTAGCGCCGGTCTCGTTGACGGACAGATCCTCGACACGCGCGACCCGGTATTTCTCCAAGACCATCGCCCTCAGGCGTTCGGAGCGCGCACTGCGGGGCTGCCCGCCGTCCAGCCCTGCGTCGATGAGCGCCTGGATCTCGCTCTTGAAGGCAGGCAGCGAAGGCGTCGGATGCACATGCGCGGCCACCGCCGGCGCGATGCGCGGCATGAGCAGCGCCGCGCACAACCAGATCGCAAGCAGCGCGGTGAGTGCCGCGCGCGTGGACGCGCACAGTGCGGAGACGCCCAATGTGAGGGCGAGGAATGTCGCCAGGTACAGCGCGTAGCCGGCAAGCATCCAGGCGAGCCGGCCATACTCCGGGCCGGCCGCATCCGCGGTCAACAGCGTCACAGCCCCGGCAACCGCGAATGCCGTCAGCACCACGAGCAGGATGACGCCGAGCGTCAGCAGCCGGCCGGCCATCAGCGTGAGCGGATTCGCACCGCTGGCGATCTCCTGTGTCAGCAGCGCCCGGGCATGGTGACCTGAGAACGTGGTGAAGCCCGCCAGGATGATCAGCAGCGGAGCCACCAACTGCAGCGCGCTTGCCACGCTGAACGTTCCAAAGGCGGACAACGCCGTTCCCGCATCTCGTGGCCTGTCGTCGGCCACATTCTGCTTGTGCGCCTCGAGCCGCAGCATCGTACCGAGGTAGTCGAAGATCCCCGGATCGAAGGCCGACAGCGCTGGAACGGGCTTCAACACGTAGTGGCCGAAATGCGCGGCACCGTGCGGATTGGTTATCCCCTGCCTGGCCCAGACCGCTGTGTCCGCCTGAGCGGCGGCCCGGCGCTCGATCTCGAGGTTCTGATGACGGACCACATTGGTGACCAGTGCGGTAAGGCTTGCGACCAGCAGGGCGAGTCCCAGCAGCCCGAGCCGCTGGTCTCCTCGCAGCACCTTCCATTGCTGACGCATGACCGCGGCGATGGAGCGCATCGACCTGTTCATTCTCCTATCCTCTCCAGCGCCGCGTTGCGTCCGGCGCCAGTCACCCGTTCCCAGCGCCGAAGCCACAGTTCGGTATCGATGTAGCTGCCGATCACGTGACTGAAACCGTCGGTGTAGCCGTCCTGCGCGTGCGCGAAAAACCGCTCCAACTGCCCGCGATCCAGCAGTCGTTCCCTGACCAGAATTCCGTCAAGCAGGGTGTGTCGAAAGAACGCCTCGTGACGCCGGAATACGTCGTGCAGAAAATGATTGGTCACGCTCTTGCTCAGGCGATCTGCAATGGCGCGAGGAAGGTCATCGCGAAAGGCGCGGCGCGCCAGCGCACGCTCCCTACCGCCGCGGCGCAGTACATAGACAGGAATGCGCGCATGCAACTCCATCAGCGGCTGCGAAAGCAGCGGCGAACACCAGCTGACCGGCTGCCTGCTCTCCAGTGGATCGTTTCTCCGCACCGGGCAGTACATCGCCTCGATGTGCCTCTGCTTGCCGGGTGCGAGGCGTGGCGCCTTGCGCGTGCCGGCTTCGCGCGTCCAGCGCGACACAAGATAACCGTCGCGATCCTGCTCGAATTCCTCTATCACCTCGGGATGCACGAACGCACGCGCGCCCGGCAACGGCGCGAGCTTGACGGTGAGGTGGAAAAGCCCGACGCCGAGCGCTTCCCACAACACACTCCAGTACGTGCGCTTGCCGGTATTGTCCTGAACCATGCGCCACAACGAGCGATCGATACCCCGGTCGTGCACGTAGTCCGCAGCCGGCCGCGCACTCGAGGTGCGGCAGAAAATGTAATCGCCGCCGAGTCCGGTGAACAGCGCAATGTCCGGATCAGGTGCGACACGTCGATAGAACTGACCATACGCGGCGTCCGAAAGATACGACTCGGGACACGCCTCGAGCCTCACGTGACTCAACCGCGACAGGTCCACCGCCGCCACATCGCGCTCGCACTCGATGAGTTCAGCGCGCCGGCCCGATGGCGAGCGGATCTCGCTCGCCGCCAGACGTGCAAACCTGCGCTCGTCGCCGCCAACGCGTGGATCATGCACATTCAGGCACACGACATCGGGCTGCGACGGCGCGTGCAGCAATCCCGCCAGGACGATCGATGAGTCGATGCCGCCGGACAACATGTGCGCACTGCGCGGATGGCAGCTAGCCCAGGCGTTCACGCAGGCGCGCACCGTTTGCCGGGTGAGCGTGACGGCTTGCGCCGGATCGTCGATGCGACTGGACGCGGCGAGGGCAAACAGATCCCAGGACAGCCGGCGGTGTAGTACGCCATTTGCGATCCGCATCACTTCGCCTGAACGCAATTGAGAAACGCCCTCGAGCCCAGTATCGCTCACCTGCAGCCCCGGGTCATACAGACGCGCGGACACATAGCGCCAGTTGATGGCGAAGCGCACCAGGTTCAATGCCACCATGTCCGCGGCATTCGAGAACAGCCAGGTTGCACCGCAATCTTCGAGATAATTGCAAGGCACTTCGCCGGTGGGGTCTGGAAGTACCAGCGTGCCGCTCCCCTCGGGGGCTGCGACGAAGGCCACATAGCGTCCCCAATAGGTGCGCTGGAAACTCCGCCCCTGGTCGCTGTGCAGCGCGGCGGCGTCGGCGTCATCGAGCGAAACCTCCCTGACCGCAGCAGCATCGCTTTCTGGATGATGGAAGAGCCGTCCAAGCACAACGCCCGCAGCCTGAGGCAGTGCGTGGACGCCGAAGGCGGACGTGCCATCGCCCACGAAATACACCTGCAGCCCCTGGATGGCGAACACGCGCCTGAACTCAGGCAGCTGTGAGGCCATTCGCTCTTCGATCAGCGCAACACGCATGCACTGCACGGTGTCGAGCGCATTCCATGTGCAGGCTACGTAGCGAAACATTGATTTTCGATGCGGCTCAGATGAACAGGATGGGGGTCATGCGGCACACATGCAGCGGCGAATCGGTCAGGACCTGCTCGTCGACCTGTAACCAGCTGTGCGCGCAAAACGGATGTGCACGCACGCCAATCACCCAGTCCGGGACGATTCCGTAGGGAGCGAGAAACTCCAACACGGCCATGCAATGCAGCATGCAGGCGTTTTCCGTCCCATATAAAAAGGGCCGCAACCTGCCATACACCGTCATCAGCTGTGTCAGTTGGTCCGGGTCGATAGCCTGAGAACGGTGTTGACGCTTCCTGCGCCGGGCGCGGCTGAGAATTCTTTCCAGCGATAGGCAGCGAAGGGATACCGCAGCCACCAGAACCGCCCTCAGGAATCGCCCCACGTGCGCCAGCTGCAGCGCGGGTGCCGTTTGCGCCCGCCGATCTCCGAGCCACACATCGCGCATCCGCACGCTCACCGGGACCGCAGCCTGTCCTGCCGAAGCATCCGTGGTCATCACGCCTTGCTGCAGCAATCGCCGTACCAACGGCGGCATGGACTCGCCATCTGTTACGCCGTCGCTCAAGGGCCAGCCGACGACCCATGGGCCGATCCCTCGTGCCTCGGCGATGGCAATGCCCAGGTACTTGCCGCTCGCGGTGTCGAGGATCACCACGTAGTCCCCGGCGATGCACACATGCGCTCCGATGCGCATGTACACCGGCGTCACGCGCGAAGACGGCGCGCAGAACCTAGGCTGCGCGCCGTCCATGAGCACTACTCCCGAACCTCTTCCTCAAACTGGAAGAGACAAAGCGGATCAAACGGATCCGACGGGTGCGTCGTGCAGTTCTGGTGGTCCGGGTCTCGGTTGGGGCCGGCTTCGCCGTTGTGGCGGGTCTGTTCGACCACAGAGCCGAAATCAATCAGTTGGTCCATATCGCCTCCTCATCGGGATGCCGTAATTGACGTCCCACAGCCAGCTTATTTGAATTGTTATAACATATCAAGAATGCTTACCGTCACTGCCAAACAGGTCTGGATGATCATGTCCCGTCGAAGGTCCTTGCCGCGCCTGCCACCCAGCCCTCGCTGGATGCGTGCCCGCTCGCTGGCGTGGGCGACGTCAGCGACTCTTGCCGCATCCATCTGTCCGGCCGCGGCCGCGCAAACAGGCGAGACCCAGACCGTTGAACTCGCGGAAGTCGTCGTAACGGGAACACGCATCCGCGGCGCGCAGCCCATTGGAACGCCGCCGATCGTCATCACCCAGGAAGAAATCCGCAAAGGCGGCTTCACGCGCATCGAGGAAGTCCTGCGCTCGCTGCCGCAGAACTTCTCGGGCGGCCCGCGCGAAGACACGATGATCCAGCAGGACGGTAGCGACAGAGCAACCAGCACCAATCTATCGAAGGGTGCAGCGATCAATCTTCGCGGCCTGGGCGCCGGCACCACCCTGGTGCTGGTGGACGGTCGCAGGCTCGCGCCCGGTGGCAGCACCGGCCTCTTCACCGATATCGCCAATCTGCCCCTCGCAGCGGTCGAGCGCATCGAAGTGCTCACCGATGGCGCGTCCGCCTTGTATGGCTCCGACGCGGTGGGCGGTGTGGTCAACGTCATCATGCGCAAAGATTTTCACGGTGCTGAGACAGCCGTGCGCGCGGTGGCCGGAGCAGGCGGTACGCACGACTATCATTTCAGCCAGCTGTTCGGCACCGCATGGGGCTCGGGGTCGATCAACCTGTCGTACGAATATCTCAGGCGCGATGCGCTCCATGCGACCGACCGAGCGTTCTCCGCTGACACCGATCAACGTCGCAACGGCGGCGACAACTTCAGCACAACGACGGGCAATCCCGGCACCATCTATATCGGCAACCGTACCTGGGCCATTCCGCGCAACCAGAACGGCCAGCAGCTGAACCCCGCCAGCCTCGTCGAGGGCACGGTGAACTTCCTGAACGGCGCGGAAAATCTGGCGCTGCTGCCAGAGCAGACGAGACAAAGCGTCACCGCCTATGTCACCCAGTCGCTGGTTGAGCGTATCAAGCTATGGGGTCAGGGCATGGCCAGTTGGCGCAACAACGTTGCCGCCACGCCCTGGTCGGACTTTTTGACAGTCCCTTCGACCAACCCCTACTACGTGAACCCCACGGGCGGAACAGCGCCCATCATCGTGCGTTACGACCTCACCGAAGACTTCGGTGGGGTGTTCTCCTCGGCCGAATCCGACACCTACAACGCCGTGGTCGGCATCGACGTCAAGCTGGATGGCGGCTGGAAACTCACCGCTGATGCGGCCCAAGCCGAGTCGCGGGCGACCTCGCAATCGCTAGGCATCAATCGAGCCGCGCTGGCCGCGGCGCTTGCGGATTCGCATCCGGCCACCGCGCTGAATCCGTTCGGAGACGGCGCGTTCACCAATCCCGCCACCATCGACAGCCTGCGCCTCACCAACAACAGCCGCGCGGACTCGAAGCAGCGCGCCGCGACCCTGCTCGCGGAGGGGCCGATCCTGACCCGCGCTGCAGGCGACATTCGCCTGGCCGTCGGCACAGACTTTCAGGATTATGCGTACGCATCCCAAACCACATCGGCAACCGCCGTGGGCGAACGCGATATCAGGGCAGTATTCGCCGAACTGCGAGTGCCGCTGGTCGGCGCGACTAACGCCCGCCCCGGCATCCGGGAGCTCACCGCCTCGCTGGCGTTGCGGCATGAGCAGTACAGCGACTTCGGAAACTCGACCGTTCCCAAGTTCGGTATCAGCTGGTCGCCGATCGATGCATTGCGATTGCGCGCTTCCTGGTCGGAATCGTTTCGCGCCCCGGATCTCGCGAGCCTCGATGAGTCGCGCAACAGCTTCTCGCTCGGCGCGGTACCGGACCCACTGGCAGCCACTGGCAGCTCGACCATCCTGCGCTGGACTGGCGGCAACGCCGGCCTAAAACCCGAGACTGCCGACAATCTGACCGCGGGGCTCGACGTGAAACTCCCTTGGCTGCCGCATGTGCAAATCGGCGTCACCTATTTTGATATCCATTACGCCAACCGCCTGCAGTCGCCGTTTGTGGGGCTGACCAGTCTTGCCGAGTTCCTGGGCGACCCGAACTACAGCGCATTCGCCACGCGCAACCCCGACGCGGCTTACCGTGAGCGCGTCTGCAACAGCGGCGTCGCCTCCGCGGTCAATCGAGCAGCCTGCTTCGCGACGCCCATCTCGGCCATCGTCGACATGCGCTTGGCGAACACCGCACAGCTCAACACCGATGGCGTGGACCTGAACCTGTCATACCGCCGGGTCACTCCCAGAGGCACGCTCGGCGCGGGACTTCTCGCGACCCACGTGCTGAGCTACGAACAAGCCGTTCTGGAATCCTTCCCGCTCATCAGCGGCCTCAATCGCAAGTTCAGGCCGGTGGATACCCGCTTGCGGGCAAACTTCTCGTGGGACCGCGGCGCATGGTCCGGCATCGCGTTCCTGAACTACATCGATAACTACAAAGATGTCACGCCCACGATGACGCGCCGGATCGCCTCCTGGACGACGATCGACCTGGACATCGCTTACGAGACACAAATCTCGCGGGGGCTTCTGTCGGGCCTGTCGCTCGCGCTCAATGTGCAGAACCTGCTCAACAGGCCGCCGCCATTCGTGAACACCGCATTTGGCTATGACGTCACCAACGCCAATCCCTACGGCCGCGTCGTGAGCCTGTCGGCGCGCAAGCGCTGGTAGCCTACGGCGGGATGAGCAAGCTCGTGGTCGTGACTTTCAGCTCGAGCGCATGGCGCACACGCACGATCGGCACGACCTTGCGCAGCAGCGGATCGAAATAATCCTTCAGCAGCGGTGGCCGGGCGCTACGCGCGTAGCGCTCAATCTGCGGCCGCAACTCGCGCATGCCCAAGAGCTCCAGATCGTCCTCGTGCCCCGCCTCGAGGATCAGGCAAGGCGCATTCCGGATCCCGAGGTTGCGCATCGCATAGGCCCGATGCGTGCCGTTCGTCAGGACCAGGCGGCCCCGGTAATGCAGGGCGCACATCAGGTTCACACCAAAACCCACGAATAACCCGATGACACTGGCCACCTGGCCGCCCATGGTCTGCTCGTCGATAGCGAGTGGGTCGATGGTTCTTGTCCCAAAAAAACGCAGTTCGCCCGAGCCGCAAGTGAGCAGGTAACTCGCGTCGCCGTTGCGGACTGCGGTCACCACCGGTTGCGGCATCATCTCCCCCGTCGCGACCCGAATCAGCATCTCCGCCACAGGCGACGGGCCAATGGCGGCCTCCAGCTCGGCTACCCAAGCGAGATTGATGCGCCTTTGTATGACGACCAGCCGATCGAGCTCAACCATTCCCCAGCGCCGCTTAGAAATGCGCTGCGAGTAACGTGCGGCCGGCGACGCAAGGCCCAGACGCGCGGCCTGTTCCATCTCCGCAGGCAGGTCTGTGACCGGCGCGTTGGCCAGGCCTGCTTCACGCTCCTGCAGCGCGCGGACATGCGTATTGGCATTCTTCCATTCCGCGACCAATACCGCCGCATCCAGCCGCTCGCCGTCCGGCACCTGCGTGCGCACCAACTGGAAGAACTCCGTGGCCGGTGGGTGGCCGAGCAGCAAGACATGATCGTCGGCCAAAGGCATCGCCTTCAGCATGCTTGCCGCGCTCGTTTTGCCGCCACCGTCTGTGCGCTCACGATGCGTGTGTCATTCACGGTCATCGTCTGTCGCGGTGACGCTGGGAGCATGACGAGAGTGTTTCATCGGTTTCATATCATTACAAAATAACAATGGCTCTATTGAACTTCAAGTGGGTTGCCGGACAGGAGGACTGATCTGCCGATCGCTCCGTCGAGCTATTACACGCACGCATCGCGGCAGGCCGATCCGATCGACTTGGAACTAATCCATAAATAATATTCACCGCCAACGGCACCTTTCGAAACGCGATGATGGCGGCGGCGAGATAGTTCAGCGCCAGGAAGCTGCGCTCCAGTTGCTCGTATCGCACGAGCAGCTTGCGGAAGCGATTGAACCAACTGTGCGCAACCTCCACGATCCATCGCCTGGCCTTCTTGTTCGGGTCACGTTCCAGCTCAACCGCTTCTTGTCCCCGCCCCGTGACGTGCGGGATGTAGCCGTGTTGCTCGATGATGCCTAACGCCGGCGCACCGGTATAGCCGGCGTCGGCGCACAGATGCTTGCTGCGGCGTTTGGGCGGTGGCGGGCGCTTGACCATGATTGCGGTCAGCACCGCTTCCAACTGCGAGACATCATGCCGATTCGCGCCGGTCACGACGAGCGATAACGGGACGCCACGACCGTCCACCAACACATGGCGCTTGCTTCCATTTTTTTCCCCGATCGGTCGGATTTGGACCGACCGACGCGTGGGCCAGCGGGGCTTTCATCATCGCCCCCTCAATGCTTTGCCATCGCCAAGCAATCCCCTCAAGACTGTCGTATTCGGCCAGACCGGCTTTCCACAACGCCTCGAAAAAGCCGGCTTTTTCCCATTCCAGAAAGCGGCGGTGGATGGCGCTGGCGCTGCCAAAACGCTCGGCCGGCAACGCTTTCCACTGGCAGCCGGTTCTCAGCACATACACGATCCCCTCGAACACCAGCCGCGCATCCTTGGGCTTGCGCCCTCCGCCCGCCTTGCGCACGTAGCGCTTTTCATCCGAGCGCTGCCGCATCGGCAGCAAGGCCTCCGCACGCTCCCAAAAGGCATCCGTGACTTCCCAAGACTTCGCCTTCACCATCGTCGCTCCTTAACGCGCACCCAGCGCTTGGGTAGCATTATTACTTATTTAGGGATACGTTCTAAGTTCCAAACAGAACGGTGCACTACACTAGCGTCGCGGTTTTGCCGCCGGAGTCTGCCGATGCGTCGTGTTCTCCTGTCCGTTGCCATGCTCGCCGCGTTGGCGGCCTGCGCGCGCGACGACGATGCCGTCGCGCCCGTCGCGCCCGTCGCGGCGACGCCGTCGTCAGCCGTCGTCGTCGCCAAACCCGCCGCCGCGCCGTCGCCGTGGGCCGACAATCCCGGCGCGCTGCGCATCCAGGCCGACGTGGCTTATCTCGCCGACGATCGCCTGCAAGGCCGCGAGGCAGGCACGGCGGCGTTCGACGTCGCCGCGGCGTACGTCGCGACGCGCTTCGAGACGATCGGCCTCGAACCGGCCGGTGACGACGGCGGTTTTTTCCAGACCGTGCCCCTGCTCAAGGCAACGCGGCAGCGCGACGGCGCGCAGTTGTCGGTGCGGCGCAATGGCCGCCGCATCGACCTGCGCTTTGCCGAGCACTACCTGCCGGCAGCCGGCTTCGACGACGGGTCGAGCGCGATCGAGGCCGCGGCGGTGTTTGTCGGCCAGGCCATCCATGCACCGTCGCTCGGCCATGACGATTTCAAGGGCGTCGACCTGCGCAAGCGCATCGCGGTGATACTCGGCGGCGCGCCGGCGACGTTCGACAACGACCGCCGGGCGTTTTATGCCTCGACGCGCGAAAAACTCAAAGCGGTCGCCCAACGCGGCGCGATCGGCGCGGTGCTCGTCAACACCATCGACGACGAGGCGCGCGCGCCGTGGTCGCGCAGCGCCGACAACTGGGACAGGCCGTCGATGCGCCTGCGCGGCGCGGACGGCGACGCGCTCGACGGTCACACCGGCACCCTCCGTCAGCTGCGCGTGGTCGCCTCGGTCGCGGCGTCGGCGGCGGAGCTGGTGTTTGCCGACGCCCCGCAGACCGCGGCGCAACTGTTTGCCGCCGCACAGGCCGGCACGCTGAAGAGCTTTGCGCTGCCCGGCAGCATCGCGCTCGCCGCGCGCACGCGCATCGAGCCGGCGCAATCGCGCAACGTGGTCGCGCGGCTGCGCGGCAGCGACGCCGCACGCCGCCGCGACAACATCGTCTACAGCGCCCATCTCGATCACATCGGCGTCGGCAAGCCGGTCAACGGCGACCGCATCAACAACGGCGCGCTCGACAACGCCCTCGGCGTCGCGATCCTGCTCGAAGCCGCGCGCACCCTGGCGAAGGCCGCACCGGCTCCGAAGCGCTCGCTGCTGTTTGTCGCCACCACCGCCGAGGAGAAAGGCTTGCTCGGCGCGGAGTGGTTTGCGCGCCATCCGACCGTGCCGGCCACGTCGCTGATCGCCAACATCAACCTCGACATGCCGGTGCTGATGGCCCCGACCACCGACGTGGTGCCGATCGGCGTCGAACATTCGACGCTGAAGGCGACGCTCGATGCCGCGGCGCAGGACATCGGCGTGGCGCTGTCGCCGGATCCGTTTCCCGAGGAGAACGTGTTTGTGCGCAGCGACCAGTACGCGTTCATCCGCGCCGGCATCCCGGCGGTGTATCTGCTCGGCGGCGTGGTGCCGGCGGATACCAAAACTATCCGCGATCCGAAGCTCGCGTTGCACTACTTTCTGCGCAACTGCTACCACCGGCCCTGCGACGACGCCGCGCAGCCGATCCAGTACGGCGACGCCGAACGCCTCGCCCGCCTCAACGCCCGCATCGGCGTACTGATCGGCGACGCCGCCGCGCGGCCGGCATGGAACAAGGGCGATTTCTTCGGCACGCAGTTCGCAAAGCCGTCGCGATGATCGCTATGCCCGGTGCCCGCGCGCGCCGCCTTCCTATCTCGGGCCGGCATGGCGTGGCGGGACTTTCGCTTGGCTCGGGCCATCGCTCGACATCTGCAGCAATGTCCGTGGTGTGATAAAGCATTCATGCGAGTAGCTAAACACTGATAACACTGTACCAATAGGCGCCACACCACCATTTCGATGCGCTGATGAAAAAACCACCAAACGACCTGCCTGCTTATCGGGTATTGACCGGCCCAGACGATGCAACGTTCTGCTGCCGTGTCAGTGACGTCCATGCGCTTGGCTATGAGCTCTATGGCTCGCCTGCGGTCACATTTGACGGTCAAAAAGTTGTTGTGGCGCAAGCTGTTATCTGGCCTAGCGCCAGGCATCATTTTTCGGGTTCGCCGCAATGATTGCTCCCGATCAGCGTCGCACCCGCTTTCAAGGCCAACGTGGCGCTGGCCGCGGTGCGCGGCGGCCAGACGCTGGCTGAATTGGCGCGACTGTTCGGCGTGCCATCGATGAGCGGAGCGGCCGCCGCCATGACCGCTTCCATGTTCGCTGACTACGGTTTGATCGCTGTTTCGGGTACCCCCACGAACCGCTCCTGCACCGCCTTTGCGAGCTGATCCGGTGGCAGCAGGCCTTGATCGAGCAGGAAATTGTTGAACTGCATGCGGTCGAAGGCTTTGCCCTGGGCGAGTTCGGTTTCCATGCGCAGTTGCAGGATGCGGCTGTAGCCGTAGAAGTAGCTACAGGCCTGCCCGGGGGCGTTGAAGGTGTAGCGGTCGAGTTCCTGCTTGGCCATCGCCGCCGACACGCCGACGTCGTTCTGCAGCACCTCGCCGGCACGTTCGCGGTCGATCAGGCCGAGGTTGAGCATCGGGTCAAGGATCGCGCGGGCGGCGCGCAGCAGTCGGAACTGCAGTGCGATCAGCTGGCCGTCGAGCGGTTCGTAGGGCACCATCTCGGCCTCGGCATACAGCGCCCAGCCTTCGACGTTGACCGAGTTGAACGCGAACAGCGTGCGCGCGAGCGAGACGCCGGTCTCGACCATCGCCGAGAACTGCAGCTCGTGGCCGGGCCGTCCCTCGTGCGCGGTGAGCGTCCACGCGAGCGCCTCGTTGGTGAAGTCGTCGTAGGCCTCGCCGCGCGCGGCGGCCGCGGGATTGACCAGCGGCAGCACGAACG
>JBOHYD010000281.1:0-4121 GCA_050737635.1 Luteimonas sp.
AACCTACGCATCAAGGCCGCGATCGCTGGCATTGCCTCGGAGGACTACGAAAACGACCGCGCGCTCGACGATTTCAGCCTGCTCTACACCGGTGCGACGCCGCTGCCGGAAGATTTTTGGCAGCGTCACGGCAAGGACCTCAAGTCGTGGACCGACAAGGGCCGCACCCTGTACGAGATCACCCGCGGCGAGGACGACGACTGGCATCCCAACCAGTTCCTGTATTTGCCCGGCGACGAAGAGGCGCAGCTGCGCGTGGTCAAGGTCGACGACGCGCGCGTGACCCTGCAGATCGTCGACGACTACCGCAGCAACCAGCACGCGGTGTGGGGCATCCTCGCGCGCAACCGCGAGCAGAACTTCGCGCTCAACGCCTTGATGGACCCGGAAGTCGACTTCGTCACCCTGCTCGGCACCGCCGGCACCGGCAAGACCCTGCTCGCGCTCGCCGCCGGCCTCGCGCAGACCATGGACCAGCAGCGCTACCGCGAGATCATCATGACCCGCGCGACGGTCAGCGTCGGCGAGGACATCGGCTTTTTGCCGGGCACCGAGGAGGAAAAGATGACGCCGTGGATGGGCGCACTCACCGACAACCTCGAAGTGCTGATGCCGAGCAACAAGGAAGGCGGCAGCTGGGGCCGCGCGGCAACCAACGACCTGCTGGCCTCGCGGATCAAGATCCGCTCGCTGAACTTCATGCGCGGGCGCACGTTCCTGAGCCGCTATCTGATCCTCGACGAGGCGCAGAACCTGACGCCGAAGCAGATGAAGACCCTGGTCACCCGCGCCGGCCCCGGCACCAAGATCGTCTGTCTTGGCAACGTCGAGCAGATCGACACGCCCTATCTCACCGAGACCACGTCGGGCCTCACCTACGCCGTCGATCGCTTCAAGGCCTGGGCGCACAGCGCGCACATCACCCTGCGGCGCGGCGAACGTTCGCGGCTGGCGGACTACGCGTCGGAAGTGCTGTAGCGGTCGCGCCGACGGATCAGCGCGCAGCGTCCGCAGTCACCGGGATTGGCGATCGCGACACCTGCGCGACCCAGGTTTTCAGCACCGGGGCGAGGCCGTCGTAATGCCGGCCGCGCCAGCCGCTGGCCAGCACCCGACCATCGTGATCGATCAGCACTAGGTTGGGCGGTGCCGGGCCGCCAAGCGCGCGCAACGTCGGCAAGGCCGGCAGGCGGCGGTAGTCGATCGCCGGCCATGGCATCTGCTGGCGGCGCATGTATCGGCGCATGTCGCGTTCGGAGCTGTCGAGGCTGACGTAGACCACCTCGGTGTCGGCCCCGGCACGGCGCAGCGCGGCGTGGACGCGCTTGAGCTCGGGCACGAAGGCATGGCACGGCGCGCACCAGTCGGCGCCGTAATACAGCGCGACGATCGCCGGCTGCCGCGGCCAACGGTAGGCGACGAAGCGCTGTTCGGTTGGTATCACCAGCGCCTCGTCGACGCTTGCGTACAGCGACCGATCCTGCGCATGCGCCATCGGCGCGATGGCCAGCCACAGCAGCCACGCAGCGGTGGCGGCTTCAAAACGCATAGCGCACGCTGGCATACACAGAGCGCGCAAAGCGCGGGCCGTAGACGTAATCGCTATCGCGGTTGGCGCCGACTTCGAGATCGCGCTGGCGCTCGTCGGTGAGGTTCTTGACGCCGAACGACAGATCCCAGCCCTTGCCCTGGGCATCGTCGAAATGCCGGGTTGCACCGACATCGACCACCCAGAAGTCCGGGGTGCGCTCAAGCACGGCGGTATTGTTGTTCAACGCGTACAAGCGGCCGGTGTATTTGACGCCGACAAACACGTCCCAGACGTTGCTCGGCGACCAGGTCGCCTGCGCCACGCCGGTCCACTGCGGAATCTTCAGATAGTCGCGGGTGGCGATCACGGTAGTGCCGCCGTCGCCGCTGTCGTCGAACACGATCTGCGCGGCGTCGTAGCGCGAGTGGTACCAGGCCACGCCGGCGGTCACGCGCAGGGTCTCGGCCGGATGCCAGCCGAGATTGGTCTCGACGCCGGCCACGCGCGAGCCTGAGGCGTTCTCGCGCACCTGAAACAGCGTGCCGTCGGCGTCGCTGCGGATCTCGCTGAGCACGAAGGTGTCGCGCAGATCGGTGTACGAGGCGGTGGCGTCCCAGGTCCAACGCGGATCGACGGCGTTCGAGCGCCAGTCGAGCCCGAGCATCGCGGTGACCGCGCGCTCCTCGGTCAGTCCGTCGGCGTTGCGGATGCGCACCGGGTCAGCGCCGAGGGTGTCGACGTGCAGGTCCTCGCTGAACACCTCGGGCGCGCGGAAGCCGGTCGATAGGCCGGCGCGCAGCTTGAGGCGCTCGCTGGCCTGAAAGGCGAACGCCACCCGCGGCGAGAAGATCGCATCGTCCAGCGTCGAGCTCTTGTCGACGCGCGCACCGAGCACCAGGTCGACCGCGTCGCTGAGCGTCCACTCGTCCTGCACGTAGACGCCGAGGTTGGAAAACCGATCGTCGCCGGTGACCGCGACGGTCTCGCCGGTCGCGCTGCGGTTTTCATCCTTCACCGACTCGCGCTTGTACTGCAGACCGAATGCGATCGCGTGCGCGCCGCGCCGCCAGTTGAACTGGCTGTCGAGGTAGTGCAGCGGATCGGTGGTGGTGCCGTATTGATTGAACGACACCGATGCGGCGCTGCCGGGCACGGTGGGGTCGAGCTGCGCGGGGTCGTATCCGCGGGCGTTGGGGTCGGTGACCACGTCGCCGAGACCGCCGTAAAAACTGTCGCGGCGGATGTAAGCAAACGAATAGCCGACGCTGAAATCGACGTCGTCGCTGACGATCTGGTCCCAGCGCACGCCGCCGCGCTGGTAGTCGGTGCCGAGCGATTCGGCGATGTTGGCCAAAAACTCCGGCTGATCGAGGCGGTTGCCGCCGCGGCGCTGTTCGTGGGTGTAGAGGTAATTGGCGCGCAGCGTGGTGCGGTCGTTGAGCGCATACCAGGCTTGGAAACCGGCGACTTGCTGATCTTTCTCGGTGATCTCGCTGTAGCCGTCGCCGTTGAAGTCGATCGCGTCGTTGTGCGCGGCCTGCGCAACCAGCGACACGCCGAGACGGCCGTCGTCGAGCACCCTGTCGAGGCGGACGTCGCCGAACAACTGCGATTCGCCCTCCTGGCTGTCGATGCCGAGCTGCACGCGGCCGCCGTTTTCGGTCGGCCGGTCGGGGATCAGGTTGATCACGCCGGCAACCGCGCCCGGACCGTACAGCGACGAACCGCCGCCCTTAACCACCTCGATGCGATTGATGAAGGCCGCCGGAATCTGTTCCAGCCCGTACACGCCGCCGAGCGTCGACAGCAGCGGCGTGCCGTCGAACAGCAGCTGGTTGTAGGCCCCGCTCAAGCCCAGCAGCTGCACCTCGGAGGTATTGCAGTTCTGGCAGTTGCTTTCCACGCGCAGGCCGTTGATCAGTTCCGCGGCCTGCGAAAAATCCAGCGCGGCGCGCAGTTCGATGTCCTGCTTGCGTAGCACCTCGGTGCGCACCGGCACATCCGACAGCAGGCGCTCGGTGCGGGTGGCGGTGTTGACGGTGACCTCCACGGTATCGAGATCGACCGTGCGACGGACGCCGTCGTCGCTCAACTCAGCCTGCGCAGGTCCAACGATAGCGAGGGCGATCGCGGCGACCAGGGCAGGCACAGGCATCGCGATGCGGGAATAGTGCGCTAGCGGCATCAGCGGATCTCTTGCGGGCGGTGGACAAGGCAGGCAGGCGTGAAACCGGCTGCGGAACAGGGTTATTTCAACGCAGCTGCTTTGAAGCTGCCTTCCTGCTTTAAAGAGAAGCAATTTAATCATTAAATAGCAATTGCTAATATATAAGCAGTCATCATTCGTAGCAACCAGCCGCCTACAGTTGCGCTACAGCCTGCTGTTCCGCTGGTTTGTCGGGCTGGCCATCGATGATGTCGTGCGGGATCACTCGGTGTTCTCGACACACCGTGACCGGCTCAATGAACCGCCCCGGGATTTGAGGAGGCTTCAACTCTTGAGAAGATGAAGCCATGAACAAGTCGAACAAGTTTTCCCCAGAAGTACGTGAACGTGCGGTGCGGATGGTGCAGGAGCATCGAGGTGAGT
>JBOHYD010000282.1:0-1642 GCA_050737635.1 Luteimonas sp.
GCGTTAGTTCATATCTGTGAATGTGTTCACATCCTAGATCTTAAGCTATGCGCTTGTCAACCATCCGATGCACTGGCAGCGCCGTGGGTGCCGGGCACGGCTCGGCGCGCCAAGCACGACCCACTTAGCCCATAGCCGGCCGCTCAAGCACGCGGCATGCCGCAGCACGGGGGTCACCTTCGACGACAGCCAGTCAAACGGTGCAAGCACAAGGCCCATGATCGCCGCGGCGCGTCCGTCTTCGATCAAGCGCGTGGACCCTACGAGGACCTGTTGCGGTCCGGCCTACACCGTCACGTGCGTGCCGGGCGACAATCTGCTGCTGCAGGTCGCGCGCTCGTGCGCTTCAGTTGGCCGCGTGGTGGTGCTGTGGGTCGGCGGTTTCCGCGAGACGGGCGCGCTCGGCGACATGCTGGCGACGGCTTGCCATACGAAAGACTTGACCGGCTTCGTCACCGACGCCAGCGCACGCTCGGCTCCTCCCGGTGTTCTCGAGCGGACTGTGCATTGCGCTGTCTGGGCAAGGCCGCGCGATGACATCGAATCAAGGATGTCTCCTGATCGAAAGCCCAGCTCCGAGCCAACTACGCTTGGCTGGTCATGCGCCTGACCGCCGCGATCCAGCGCTGCAGCGAGGCCACCTGCTCGGTGACGAACTTGCGTGTGACCTCGTCGGTGCAGCGCCCGTCGGGCCCGAACTTGGCACCAGCGCCGCCGATGAAGACCTCGGGCTTGGCCAGCACCTGGGCGTTCATGAACAGCAATACCCGACGCAAATCGTATTGAACACGGGCCCCGCCGAGCGGTCCCGGCGAGGCCGACAGGATCGCCACCGGCTTGAGAGCGAAAGGCTGATCGTCGCCGCGGCTGGCCCAGTCCAAGGCGTTCTTGAGCACGCCGGGGATCGAAAAGTTGTACTCCGGTGTGACGATCAAAACGCCGTCCGCAAGACGAATGCGCTCGCGCAGCGCCAGCACCGGAGCCGGGAGGCCTTTGGCCAACACGTCGCCGTCGAAGAACGGTATGTCGCGGATGCCGGCCTCTTGCAGCGCCATGCCTTCGGGCATCGCTTCCGCGGCCAGGTTCATGACCATGCGGTTGATCGACGCGGCACGCAGGCTTCCACACAGGCCGACGATGTTCAGGGTGTTCATGCAGTCTTCTCTTCTTGTGAAGCGGATCGGATTCTAGGCAAGGTGAACGCGCGGACCTACGGCTCCAACGACAACACCGCGAGCGTCTGGAGTTGAGCCGCGCTGAACAAGGCACCGTCGTAGACGCTGGTCGCCCGCGAGATAAAGCCTGAGGAGTCCAGCACGAGAGCGGTCACACCTGTCTTGCCAGGCGACGACGGCGCACCCCACCATTCATAGCCGCCACCTTTGTCGGACCCGACCGTGTGCCGGTGGCGCGAGGCCATGCCATAAGGCAGCTGCGAAATGGCTCGGGCGAGGTAGCGTTGAATGGCTTCCCGCCCCTGAATCTCGGCGCGCAAGGTCATGTCCTCGAAAACAGCGTCGGACGTAAACAAAGATGCCGCCATGGCGGCGTTGCCGGCGGCCATCGCGCCGGACAACCGGGACGTGACGCCGCGCATGACCAGAGAGGCGTTTTCTCCCACAGCCTCCTCGCGGTACACGTC
>JBOHYD010000283.1:0-3529 GCA_050737635.1 Luteimonas sp.
GTAAAAATGCCAGGCCGCATCAGGGCCGTGTCCGTCGGGCACGATGGACCGCGCCACCTTGTCCAGGTCGTAGGGCTTGCGGATTTCATTGAAGGGCGACCAGCCCGGCGTGCGCGTGTCGAAGGGGTTCAACACCACGTCGCCGGCGGTCCAGAAGTGGCGCAGGTAACCGCCATTGGGGTCCACGATCACCGCGCGATCGCCCCGCGCCGCCAGGCCATCGAGCAGTTCGGCCACCGCCGTGGTCTTGCCCGTGCCGGTCGAACCGACCAGCAGCAGGTGCAGCGGCTCTTGCTCGCGGTGCAGCGGCACGCCACCCAGGGTGAGCGCCGGCGGGCGCTCGGCGCCGCCGACCAGCGTTTTGAGCAAGCTCGTCAGCATGGCCGCCCCCTCACGCCACACGCTCGTCGGCGCCGACCACCCGCGCCCCGCGGCGGTGCTGCTCGCCCTGGCGCAGCCGGCCCGGGCCCAGCAGCAGCACCGCGAACACCGTCGTCGTCGCGAACACGCCGGTTGCCACCGTCAGCCCCAACTGCACCGGCCACGCCGGCGCCGTCCCGCCTTGCACGATCGCCCACGCCGCCTTCAGGGCCGCCGGCAACTCGGCGCCGTAGAAGTGTTTGAGCAGCCAGCACCACAGGGCCGCGCTGAGCGCCAGGCTCACCGCCAGGAACAGCAGCACGCGGTTGCAGAACACCTGCAGGACGTGGAACCACGGGTCGTAATAGCTCACGGCGCACCCGCCTGCGCCGCCAGCTGCGCGGCCACGCGGGTGAGGATTTGCGCGTTGGCATTCATCGCCAGCTCGCGGACGATCAGCCGCAACTCGCGCACCTCGCGGTGCAAGTCGTGGTCACGCGCCGGCGTGCTCGCCGCCGTCGTGGCCGCCAGCGCGGCCTCGATCCGCGCGAGCGCTTCGGTGGTGCTGACGACCTGCGCGTTGCGCTCGAGGATTTCGCGCACGAGGGTGCCCAGGCGCAGGCCGGCTTCGCCCGCCTGCACCTGCAGCGCCTGGTACAACGGCGCGGGCAGGCGCGCCTTCAGGAATTTTTCTTTCATGGGGGTTTTTCCTTTCGATTCGATGGGTTGCTTGGGTTGTGGTCGTTTGGTGGTCAGCTGCACAGCGCGCTGTGGTCTGCTGCAGGCCGCGCCGTTGCGTGCTTTCCGAGCCGCAGGCGAGGCAATCGGGGATTGCGTCCGGTGTGTCGTTCCTGCGCCTTTGGTTTTGGTGTGCCGCGGGCGGACCGCGCGCACGCCGCCGCCACCGCCGGCGAGGGCGGTGCGGAACAGCGAGGCGACAGCGGGCACGCGGCATGGAACTCCGAGAAGCGAGAGAAGGCAGGGATGGCCGCCGAGAGCACGGGCGGCGAGCGAGTGCGCCCGGCGGCGCGAACGGGCGCGCCGGCGGGCGGATGTGGTCAGCGCGATCGCGCTGTGAGGGCGGCCGGCGAAGTGCGAACTGCGAGCAAGCGCAGACCACAAGCGGCAGCGAAGTGAGAGGCCGCGCGTCCGCTTGGGACGCGGACACGGGCCAGTGCGGTGCCGCGGAGCAGCTCAGGGCACGAGTGGACAGGCCAGGCCGGACGCCGGCGAGGCGGAGGGCATCGGCGACCGGACTAAGGCGCCGTCAGATGACGTGATCGGAAGCGATCCGTGAAGAAGCGCGGACGCAACTCGGGTGCGGGTGCCGCCAAGTGGTGCAGGACGAAGCGTCGCTGCGAGGCACCCTCGAAGGGTGCGGAGTTAAATGTGCCCGAGGGACTGGGCAGAGCGTACGGCCCGCAAGGGCCACCTTGGATTCATCCTGCCAGAGCCGGCCTGGGGCGCGCAAGGACCCAGCATCAGGTCATCGAGGCGGTGCTCGCGCAAGCCGGCCCGCTAAAAGGAAGCCCCGCGCTAGGCGGGGCTTCGAGGCGATAGGCAGCAAGATCGCGTTGCCGCGGCCACCTGATTCATTGGCCAACTTTGGTACCAAGAAATCTAAGCAGCGGCGCCAGGTGAATGAACATCAAAGCAACAGCCCGCTCCTTGTTGTTCACAAGTGAAGCCAGAAATTCCTCATCGTCGGTAAGGCGACCCACATCGAGCCTGGGCTGATCCTCACCAACTGCAAATATCTGGTCACTTGGAACTTCCCAATAGAAATCCGTCTCGCTGCTTATCGGGACCGTCTTCACCCCAAGATCATCAATCACATGATCGAAGATCAAATTGGCAATCTGGCGCAACTTCGCGATATCGATTTCATCGGCCATGTTTTCTCTCGCATTCTTCAAGCAGCTTTTTGAAGTTTGCAATCTGGTTAAGTAGGTTTCGAATGCGGCCGGCAATCACAGCTGTATCTCTGCCTTGGCCCAATAGCCCCTTGTGGTCGCCCGAGCGCGGATCTGCTTGGTAGTCACGCAATTTCTGCTCGTGCTCTCTAAGCATATCCCTCAGACCTTTGCACGGGTCGCTGGGACCGCCGCCGCCACATTCAGCTCTTTCCCTTTTTGGATCGTCGGAACAGTTATTGCCTTCCAAGAAGTTGCCCGGCATGACGATCGAAACAATGGCCGCGGCTACGGCAGCACACGTAGGTCCGAGAGCAACGCCTGCCCCATAAGCAGGGCCATTTGCTGCCGGACCAAAGTTAAAGATCGGGCTCGATGCCGGGGGAATCGGAACGGGCGCAGGTTGGGCTTGCAGTCCCTCAGGATCGCTGAATCCCAGCGGGTTCCCACCAACATACCCATACATGCTCATGCCGCCAGCAAGCCCGATCGGGTCCGGTTGCAGGTACCTGCCGGTCGCGGCGTCATAATCCCGGAAGTAGTTGTAGTTGAGACCGCTTTCCGAGTCGTAGTACTGCCCGGGGTAGTGCAAGTTGAGGTTGAGAGTGTTGGCATCCCCGTCCGGGTTTTCGTTCGGCAGGTGCTCGCCGAAAGCGGTCGGATTCAGGTCCCACCGCCAGACGATAGCGTTGTTGCTCGGGCTCACTACCGCGCGTGGCGTGCCAAGGTGGTCGGTCTCCACGTACTGGTAGGTGGTGCCGGCATGGTTGCCGATAACACCGACCAGGGTATCGTCCAGCCACACATACTCCCGCACCAGTCCGCCGGTGGTGGTGTACTCACCGAGCAGATGGCCGCTGTCGTCATAGACGAACTGGCGGCTGTTGCCGGAGGTTGTCGAAATCTTTGCCACCCGCTCGCCGCGCCCGTTGTAGTAGTTGGTGTACTTGAGCGAGTTGTTGAGCTTGAAGGTGCTCAGGCGGTGGTTGTCGTCGTAGGTAAAGTTCTTGCTGGAGCCGCCTGTGCCGATCGATTGCGTCTCGCCTGCGGCGAAATAGGTGCGATTGGTGCTGCCCACCGCCGTCAGGCGGTGGCTGGTGGTCGAATAGGTGTAGTTGGTGGTGCTGCCCACGGTCTTGCTTAGTCGATCGCCGGTCGAGTTGTAGCCAAAGCCCTCCACAGTGGTGGCGCCATTCTTCTGCGCGGTCAGCCGGTCCAGTCCGTCGTAGGTGAAGGTGCGACTGAGGGTGGTCGAC
>JBOHYD010000284.1:0-9875 GCA_050737635.1 Luteimonas sp.
GAAGAACTGGAAATCGATCCATCACTGGAAGCCTGCGTTGCAGAGCTTCCAGACGATGTTCGGCGAAGAGCGCGTGCCGTTGGCGGCGCTGTGAAAACATCAGTTACACAGTTCGTTTGACAGACCCACAATCGCTGGCATCACCGGAGATGGTGCCGAAATCGCGTGCCATGCCCCGTCGGAGCCCTGCGCTACCGTGCGCGCCGCGATGCAGACATTTTCAGATTGTCCTGGAATAACGGGCCCGTTATATCCGCAGCCCATCGTGCCCGGACCGAGCTGCAGATAGAGGATGCTCGGTTGCGGAAGGACATCTTCCGGATCGGTGAAGCGCAGCGCTCCATTGTCGTAGAGCATGAACTCCTCACCCGACGGTGCCTTGAGACGAAGGGCCTGCCTGACCATTCCAGCGATGGTTGCGAACGAGATGACAAACTCGCCCCGCAGGTGCTCGGTCAGTGGGGCAAGCGCCCCGTCGTCTGTGCATTTATCCTGCGACGCATACGCCTGCGCAATCACCACCCGTTCGCCCTGTTGCCGGTACGGTGCCACCAATCGCCTGCAGGCCGTTGCAAACTCCAGATAGTGGGGTTTGAGGCGCAGTGGAACGGTAGATGCACTTAAGCTGACGGCGCGCATCTCTCGTACCTGAAGTTACGGTGCGGCGGAAATGGAAACGAAGTCGGGGTCAGATCACGAAACGGGCGAAATCGTACGTTAAGATGATCGAGTCGAGATCTCGAACCAACGCTCTAGGCAAAATTCAACCGAAGGGATATGCGTCATGACCGATCCTGATGATCGTTTCGGCATGCCTGCCAGTGCATTCCAGGCGGCGCACGAAAGCCACGGCCTCGACAATCCAACTTTTCGGATGGGCATGTATGTGCCGACCCGGAACGAAGTGGCGACGCGCTCCGCCGCCGAGCTTTACCCGATCGTGATCGACTGGATGTGGGAGAGTCCATCGGAGTTGATCCCGGACAACACACAGATTGCCGACCTACGCGCGATCCTGGTCGCTCGCGCCGACGCGGACGCCGCCGATGTACAGCAGCTCATGGCCGCTTGCGATGACTATCTGAAGGTGTGATCACGCGCCACCGCTGCTGCTTGCCAAGTCCCTTCCATCGGAATACGTTATCGAACTCCGATAATAACTTGAGCAGTCGAGCACCCCGGCGATGGATGATCGCGACCTCTACGCAGGTCTTGTACGTCTTCACTTGCTGCACCACGCGGCCGAGGCGCCGATCTACGGCCAGTCGATGATCGACGAGCTGGCCCGTCACGGTTATCAGCTCAGCCCTGGCACGCTCTACCCCATCCTGCATGGGCTTGAGAAGAAGGGGTACCTCACGTCGACGCAGACCCAGGCCGGCAAAATGAATCGGCGTTTCTATCGCATCACGCCGCTGGGACGACGTGCCCTGAGCAGCGCCAAGCGCAAGGTCCAGGAGTTGTTCGGCGAGCTTTTCCATGAGCACACCAAGGCGAAGCACCCATGAAAATGTCACGCTGGCTCGATACGCGGACCACTGGCTGGACGGTGCTGGTACGCCTGCTGGTCGGTGGTGTGGTGTTCTTTCCCGAAGGACTGCAGAAGCTCCTTTTTCCGGCCCTTCTGGGCGTGGGTCGCTTCGTCAAGATCGGCATTCCGTGGCCCGAGGTCATGGGCCCTTTTGTCGGCGTGGTGGAGATCGTATGCGGCTTGTTGATCATCCTGGGGCTGCTGACACGGTTTGCTGCCGTACCCCTGATCATCGTGATGATCGTGGCGCTCGTCTCGACCAAGCTGCCCCTCATGCTCGGGCACGATGTGTGGATCTTCCATGCGCCGACCGGCGCACGCTACGGATTCTGGGGCATGGCGCACGAGGCACGCACGGATCTTTGCATGTTGCTTGGTGCGCTGTTTCTGCTCATCACCGGGGGTGGTCGCTGGTCGGTGGATGGGTGGCTTTGCCGCCGTCGACTGTCATCGCCCACCGCTACCGCACGACCACTTCAGGAGTAATTTTCATGCCGATTGATCGCCGCGACTTTCTCAAGCTGAGCGGCATCACGGCGCTCGCGAGTAGCCTGCTGAGCATGGGGCATGCCGCTGACCAGCGACCCCAGGCGGTCTCACCTGGCACGAAAGCCGATGTCGCGCTGACTATCGGCACCGGCCTGGTCGAGGTGGCACCGGGCCGGATCATTTCCACGACCACGTACAACGGGCAGTTTCCCGGTCCCTTGCTTCGTTTCAAGGCTGGCCAGAAGGTGATCGTGGATATCCGCAACGACACCGATACCCCCGAACAACTGCATTGGCATGGCCAGTTTGTTCCCGATGCCGTGGATGGCGCGGCGGAAGAACGCACGCCGTATATTCCCGCCCATGGCCTGCGCCGTGAAGTGTTTGTGCCGGGGCCATCGGGTGTGCGTTTCTACCATACGCATTTGCGCGCCGGCAACGATCTGAGCCGGGGTCAATACAACGGTCAGGTGGGCGTGGTCTACATCGAACCGAAAGCCGACGCGGGTTCGTATGACCGCGAGGTCTTTCTCGTGCTCAAGGAGTTCGAGCCATTCCTCAGTCAGGGCGGCGACATGGCGCAGGACTTCCTGGCACCCAAGGAAGTCGATCCGGCGCTGAAAGCCATCGGCGAAACCGCGATGAAGGCGTCGCTGGCCAAGGGGATGCCGCACGGTTACGAGGTTGGCTATCGCGTGTTCACCATCAACGGCAAGATGCTGGGTCACGGTGACCCGATCCGGGTCAAGCACGGTGAACGTGTGCTGTTTCACGTAGTTAATGGCAGTGCTACCGAAATCCGCAGCCTCGCCTTGCCAGGCCACACATTCAAGGTGGTAGCACTGGACGGCAATCCCGTACCGACACCAGCGCAGGTGCCCGTGCTTTGGCTGGGCACCGCCGAGCGCGTGTCGGCGATCGTGACCATGGATCGCCCGGGCGTGTGGGTGCTGGGTGATCTATCCGACGATGATCGCGGCAACGGCATGGGCATTGTCATCGAATACGCCGGTACCAAGGGCAAGCCACGTTGGGAAAAGCCACCGACGTCGCCCTGGGATTATCGGATGTTTGGCAAGCCCGATAGACGCGTCTCCGATCCGGATGAAGTCATCGAGATGACCTTCGCCAAGGACAACGCCGCCGATCTCGGTTTCAATCGCTGGACGGTCAACGGTACCGCCTATGACATGCACACCATGCCGGTCACCCGGAAATTGTCGCTCGGCCGACGCTACCGTTTGCGCCTGCATAACACTACCGACGATATCCACCCGATCCACCTGCATCGGCACAGCTTCGAACTGACGTGTATAGCCGGACATGCGACGGCCGGTGTCATCAAGGATGTTGCGCTGCTCGGTGGCTATCAGAGCATGGATCTGGATTTCACCGCCGATCAGCCGGGGCTGTCGCTGTTCCACTGCCACTCGCAGCTGCACATGGATTACGGCTTCATGGTGCTGTTTGATTGCGCGTGAGTGACACGATGCCTCATCGTGCACACGCCGCCGTCGATCAGGGCTCGCGCGGCAGCGCGATGGAGGTCGGCGCCGCCTTCCTGAAACTCGGTCTGTCGTCGTTCGGCGGGCCGATTGCCCATCTGGGTTACTTCCACCGCGAGTTCGTTGAGCGGCGGCGCTGGCTGGACGAAGAGCATTTCGGCCAGCTGCTCGCGCTCTGCCAATTCCTGCCCGGACCGGCCAGCAGCCAGCTCGGCTTTTCGCTCGGTCTGCTGCGTGCGGGATGGCGCGGCGCGATAGCGGCGTTCATCGGTTTCACGCTTCCTTCGGCGCTGCTGCTGTTCGCGTTTGCCGCGATGAGCGGCTATCTCGCCGGACCGCTGGGTCAGAGTGCAGTGCACGGCCTCAAGCTGGTCGCTGTCGCTGTTGTCGCGCAAGGTGTGCTCGGCATGGCGCGCACGCTGACGCCCGATCGCAACCGTGCCTTGATGGCCGCCGTGGCGGCGGGATTGATTGCGATCAGCGGCAGTGCCTTGATGCAATTACTGGTGGTGGCCATCGGCGCCGCGCTGGGTCCATGGGTGTGCCGACAGGTCGCCGCGAAGCGAGGGGATACGTTCGCGCTGAACTACGGTCGGCGCACCGGCGGCGTCGTGTTACTGATCTTCGGCGCGTTGCTGGCGACGTCGTTGTTTGTGGCTCCAGGCCTACCGCCGCTGGCACAGGTGGCTGGTGCATTCTATCGCGCCGGCGCGCTCGTGTTCGGTGGCGGGCATGTCGTGCTTCCGCTGTTGAAGCAAGCGGTAGTCGATCCCGGCTGGGTCAGCAGCAATACGTTCCTAGCCGGCTATGGCGCGGCGCAGGCCGTGCCTGGCCCCATGTTCACGCTGTCCGCGTTTCTCGGCGAACGTCTGCACGGCGGTCAGGGTGGCGTGCTTGGTGCCACCGTCAGCCTGCTGGCGATGTTTTTGCCGGGACTGCTGCTAGTCGCCGGCGCCTTGCCGTTCTGGCGGACGCTCGGCAATCGGGACGGCGCCGCTCGCATGCTGGCGGGTGTCAATGCGGCGGTGGTCGGTCTGCTGGCAGCGGCACTTTACGATCCGGTGTGGGTCAGCGCTGTGAATGACGCCAGGGATTTTGCCATCGCGCTGATCGCGTTCACGCTGCTCGTAGCCGCGCGTTGGTCCGCACTGGCCGTCGTTGCCTGGTGCGTCGCGGCCTCCGTCTTGCGGGTGGTTTGGGGTTAATGGCAGCGAGCGAACGCCGATGGCGCTAGAGGTCTCGCCTGGAGTGCGCAAGGGTCGGAACCTGCCTTGCCCGAGCAGCCGGCTCTGCCGCCAGATGAGGATCGGCATCGCTGAAGGTGTAGTGCTGAATCAGTGCATCATCGGAGCCCGGTAACGCGAGCACGAGCATGGTGGTCAGCGCCGGAACGGTCGTCATTTGAGCTGGAATACGCGTGTTTCCGAACGTCCTCGTTATGCATCGTCGTTTGGATTGTGCAGTGGCCGCAGTTCGCCGCGAGCGACGGCGTCAGGAACGGCGAAGGAATACCGCCCCAACATATTGATGTGCTCATGCAAGAGCGGCGACAAGCGCGCGATGTCCTCGTCGCGCATGGTGTAGCCTTCCGTCCGAAGCTGCTGCAAGGCCGCTTCCAGGTAGATCGTGTTCCACAGCACGATCATGTTGAGCACCAGGCCCAGTGCACCCAGCTGGTCTTCCTGACCCTCGCGATAGTGCTGCCGCAATTCACCCCGCCTGCCGTGGAACACGGCACGGGCCACGCTGTGGCGACCTTCGCCGCGGTTGAGCTGCGCGAGGGTACTGCGCCGTTTGGCTTCGTCGTCGATGTAGGTCAGCGTATGCAGGGTCTTGTCGATCCGGCCGAACTCAGCAATGGCTTGTGCCATGCGCGTGGATCGGTCGCCAACCTGCAGGGTACGCATGATGCCCATTGCCGGTACCCGGCCAAGTTTGAGTGAGCCGGCCAGACGTAACATGTCATCCCAATAGGGCGCGATCTTTTGCAGGTTCAGGCGGTGGGTGGCGATCGCGTTGAGCTGCCCATAGTCGGCGTGCGGGTCGATCCGCCAAAATCGAGTGCCGCCGATGTCGGCCAGGCGTGGGCTGAAGCGGTAACCCAGCAGGCGGAACAAGCCGAACACGATGTCGCTGTAGGCACCTGTATCGGTCATGATCTGCGTCGGTTGCAGGTCGGTTTGCTGTTCGAGTACGACGGCCAGCAGGATCAGGCTATCGCGCAATGTACCGGGCACTGTGATGTCGTTCAGGCCGGAAAATTGGTCCGACAGCAAGTTGTACCAGGTCACACCGCGACCGACGCCGAAGTATTTCGGATTCGGGCCGGCATGCACCGTGCGCACCGGCACCACAAAGCGCATGCCATCGGCCGACGCCACCTCGCCGCCACCCCACTGGTGGGCCAGTTCCAGTCGACTTTGCGCCGCAACCAAGGTCACATTGGCGGCCGTCAACGTGTCGTCACGCAGGTAGTTCTGATCCACCCACGACAGGCGATCACGCTTGAGCGCCGGCACGTCGCCGCGAATCAGTGGCTCCAGTCCCGTGTTGCAGGCTTCGGCCATCAGCACCGCGCACAGGCTCAAGGGTAGATCGACGGCACGAGCAGTGCGCTCCGAAAGATGGGTGAAGGCATCGGTAAAGCCCGTTCGTGCCGCCACCTCCACGATCAATTCGGGCAAGTCCACGCGTGGCAACAAGCTGCAGACCTTCTCACGCAGCGCCACCAGCGAGGCGGGCTCGTCGAGTTTGTCCAAGGGGCTGAGCACTAGCTCCAGTTTGTCGCTCGTGGCGGCCTCGAAGCGTACCGCCACGTTTTCTGGCAACCGGGCGGCGACTACGCGGTAGGTGCGATCCAACTCGTCAGCCAGTGCATCCAACGTCTGCTCGGGCTTGGCTGACAGTCCCAGCGTCCGACAGATGACCGGGCGAGTCGCTTCCCATTCAACACCATCGAGAAGACCCGCTCGGGGATCGGCATAACGCCAACTTGGTGCGACGAAGACATCGCGCCGCTTCAGTGCGGTCTGCAGCTCCTGCAACGCGCAAAAGGTGTAGGCGTGCATGTCGACGCCACCGTCCTCGCGCAAGACATGCTGCTGCCAGGGTTTGCCGATGATGTCACGCGGGGCATTCTGGTTGGGTTTCTTCTTTGTCCCGTTGGCGCGTAGCCAGTCGAGTGCCGCCACAAGAGGCTCACCGGCGGCGTTGGCGTCAAAACGAACATGCTCCAGCAGGGTGGGCAAAAAGCGGCGTACCGTTTTGTATTTGGCATCCAGTTCCTGAAAGTACACGTTGTCGGCGGGCCGGATCAACGCGTTGACGCCATTGAGTGCTTCGCTGAGCGTTTCGCGCGGAATCGCCTCGAACACGCGCAAACGCAATTCGGCATCTGGCACGCGCTGATCCAGCAACATTTGGCAAGCCTTAGCCAAGGTGCCGGCCGCCTGGTCCAGATCCTTCAGCGTGCGCAAGCGCGCTCTCTTGTCCGCCTTGATGGCACCGCCGTAGAGGCCACGCAAAAGCGCCTCCAGGACTTCCAGAGCGTCGTCCTGCGCAGACGCCTCCAAGCAATAGGCGAAGGCCGCCAGAGTCGCCACGCGGCGCAAGGTCGGTAAGCGCAGAATGGCGCTGACCTTGGCCGCACCTGCGAATCGCGCAAGGGCCGACACTCGGGTCGGTGGGAGACGGGTGCTTGCGGGCAAGTGGATGCCCAGCTCGCGTACCGCGTGCAGCCGCCGCAGTGCTTGGACCAGCGACGGGCTGCTGATCATGACCGGCCCGGTGCGAAGACGATCGAGTTCCGATCGCCGCGTGCCCGGCGGAACGACCAGCAAGCTTTCCAGCCGGGCCTGTTGGTCGCGACTGATGCCGCGAGCGAGCATGCGCCATAGCCTTTGCTCCACCCGACTGCGTAGGCGCGCGACGTAGCGTTCGAGAGTGCTGCTGCCGGGTAGCAACACCTTGTGTGTGAGCAACCAAGTGGTCGCTCGCGTGAACAGCACGCTGGGTCGATCCGTACCGGTCCAGCACAGGGCATAGAGCCAGCGGGTCATACGGAACCCTATTTGGCGCTCGTAAATTTCGGCGTAACCAAAGTGGGTTCGAATTTCCTCGATGTGACGTAGTCGCTGGCGTTGATCGTGGTAATCCGCCATGCATCGAGCGGCGTCATTGAGCCCAAGTTGCCTGACCAATACGTCCAGCACACCGAAGGGAACGTGCTTGGTGTCGTCGAGGAAACGACCAAGAAAGCGTACCGTCGTCAACTGCACGGCGAAGCCCAGCCGATTGTGATCGCCCCGCTTGCCGTCGATAAGCTGATGGTCGGCATCGTCCAGATGAAAGTACCGCGCCAGATCCATCGGCGTGGGCTCGCCCACATACCGACCATAGTTGGCGCGTTGCTCAGCGGTGAGAAATTGAACAGGCATGGCGAAGACGATGAGCACGGGGCAAGTGCACAAACGATCGTTTGTGCAATGATGACTGAAGGATCACTGGCAAAGGGCTTGCGCATTGCACAAAGGTGTTGCACAGTAGTATCCATAGGCAATAGGTTTTCGCAACCTGCCTGCTTTTCACCGGGCTGATTCGATGACCATAAAAACTCAAACACTCGATCCGCTCATTTCCGAGTTCCAGACCGAAGCCCAAGCGGCCAGCCATGACCGCTGGTTTCGTGCCCAAGTGCAAGTGGCGATCGACGACCCTCGCCCAAGCGTGCCGCACGATGAAGCGATGGCGCGAGTCCGCGAGACCATTGAAGCCGCGAAGCGCAAATCGACGTCGCCGTAATGCTGCCGATTCGCTGGAATGCGAAGGCGCTGGATGAACTCGACGCCATCGCTGGCTACATCGCCCAGTTCAACCCTATCGCCGCCGAAGGCTTGCAAGACCTTATCGAGGCATCGGTGCTGCCGCTGTCGGAACATCCGTACCTGTATCGCCTTGGCCGCGTTGCCGGCACGCGCGAGATGGTGGCGCATCCCAACTACATCGTGGTTTACCGCGTGTTGGCCGACCAGGTTGAAATTGTCGGCGTCTTGCACGCGGCTCGCGAGTATCCCTAAGCCATGCGCATCGGCTACGCCCGAGTGTCGACCAGAGATCAAGATACGGCGGCGCAGCTTGGCGCACTGAAGACGGCCGGCTGTGAGCTTATCTTCCAGGAAAAAGCGTCCGGCGGGCGCTGGGAACGGCCCGAGCTGCATCGACTTCTCGGACAACTACGCAAGGGCGATGTGGTGGTGGTCTGGAAGCTGGACCGCCTGTCGCGCTCGTTGAAAGACGTCTTGACGCTGATGGAGAAGATCCAGCACGCCGGTGCCGGGTTCCACAGCGTGACCGAAGCGATCGACACCACCTCGCCGGCAGGACGCATGATGATGCAGATGGTGGGGGCGTTCGCCGAATTCGAGCGTGCCATGCTGCGCGAACGTACCAAACACGGGTTGGAAGCGGCACGGAAGGATGGCCGCATTGGCGGGCGGCGCCCCAAGCTCAAGGTGCCCCAAGAGCAGGAAATAGTGAAGCTGGTGCGTACGGGTCAGAAAACGGCCGCGGATGCCGCTCGACTATTCAATGTGCATCCCGCCACCGTGTCGCGGCTGCTTGCGCGGAATCGCCCAACACGGGCTTAAGTGCATCTGCCGTTCCACTGCGCCTCAAACCCCATAGTCGGTGCGGAACAGCACCGGCACGATGGTCCTGCTGCGATCTGCGCTATCCGCGAACGGCGCCACCGCATTGCCGCGCGCATCGTTCACCTGATACAACACCCACACGGTGTCCTGCAGGCTAGGTTGAGTGGGGTCGGGAGCAGGTTCCTTGAGCGGTGAGGTTGGCGTCACGGAGGACGCATGCGCCGCGCAGATAGTCGTCGCAATGCTAAAAACCAGTGCCGGGACGAGACGGATCAAACCTGTAATTGCGCTCTTGGTTCTTTCGCCTGAAGTTCCAGTGACCATGCCGACTCCTCCGCCAACCGTTCTTGCCTATAAGTCTAGCCAAAAGATGGATTATGGTCCCACTGGCGTGCTGTAGGGATTTTCCTACGGGAGCATCAGAGAACTGCTCGACTGCCGTAGGTACAGCCCGTAGTGGTTTCAGGCTGGGGACGATGGCCTGCGGCCACCGTATGTACAGACCGGGGACAAAGTATGGACGGCTTACGCCGCCCACACTTTGCCCCCCGCCTGCGCACACTTCGCCCCCAGAACGGCCGAGAGCGCCACGGGCAGGCAGGCGAGCCATAGAAGGCGCGCCTGCCCACCTCAGGGCGGTTTCATTGTGGATATTTTGGCGGTGGTAGCGCGCCGCGACGGCGGCGCAAGAAGCCGGGAGGG
>JBOHYD010000285.1:0-5044 GCA_050737635.1 Luteimonas sp.
GTGTTGCGCGCCGAACGCGCGCGCGCGCAGCAGCGACGCCGACGGTGTGGCGGGCGGGATGCGCTGCAGCAGCGCATCGGCGCGCGCCGACAGGCGCATGTCGCCGGTTGACGCGGCGGCGGCATACAGCCGCTCGGCCTCGGCGAGCGCCTCGGGCGCGGTGGCCGACGCGCTCGGCCTCGTCGGCAGCAGCTTCGAATAGCCGCGTGGCAGGTGTTCGAGGACGGTGCCCGCGGTGGGCGGAATGATCGCCGCAGGGCGGCCGGTGCCGGCGATTGCGCTCGCGCCGGGCAGCGACGCCACACCGATCGCGATAGGCGCGATCAGCCGTAGCCAAACATCACCCCGACGGCGCCATAGCGCGCCGTGGGGATGATTTACCAGCGGTGCCTGCACCGAGCTGAGGATCAGCGAGCGGCAGTCTTCGCGCTGGCCGCGGCCGGCGTGGCCGCATTCGGCGAGCCGGCGAGCGGGGTGTTGAGGTACGGGAAGGTGCTGCGGAACTGTGTCGCGCTCACCGCGGCACCGTCGGTGTACGGCAGCTGGCCGGACGGCGCATCGGCCGTGGACAGCAGCACGCCCATCGCGACGCGGAGCGCGATGTCGACCACGTCGTCACCCGGACGACGCCCGTTGGGGAAGCCGGCGGTGTCGCCGGCCAGCACACCGAGGGTCTGCTGATCGGCCGCTGTCTTCGGTGCGATGCTGGTATTGAGACGCATCATTTCCGACGCGGTCACGTTGGCCGGCCGGTTGAGGCCGTCGATGCCGGTCAGGAACGCCGCGACCAGGTCGGTGCGCGGATACAGCGTCGGCGCGGTGACCTGCGGGAACAGCGCCTGGATCAGGATCGGCAGGGTCGGATTGGTCACGTAAGTCGCGAACTGACCGTCACCGCTCGGCTGCGAGGCGTTGAACGCATCCTTGTCCGGCAGGCCGATCACGACCTCGTTGACCAGCGGTGCCGACAGCCGCGACATCTGCGTCTGCATGCCGTTGACCGGCAAGCTGGCGGTGGTCCACGCACCGATGATCGGGCTGCCGTTGGTCACGCAAGAGATCGGCACCTCAAGCGCCAGAGTGGTGACGTTCTTGCTGGCGATGGTATTGGCCTCGCCGTTGGTCGCACCGACCGGGTTGAGGTTGATCAGGTCGAAGATCTCGCCGAGGTTGACCGCAAAGCCGTCTTGACGCTGGCCGACGAACACCCGGCCCGCCATCGCGCAGCCCGGCAGCCTGATGCTGACGATGTGGCGATTGGCGTAGTTGGCGTAGTTGGGGATCGACTTGTTGCCGATGTTGTCGAATGGCTTCTGGAAGCTGGTTTCGCCAGCCAGATTGGTGGCCAGCGTGCCAGTGGTCGCGGAGCCGACGCGACGGGTGACGGTGTAGGTCTCCACAACATTGCGCGGACCGGCGTTGCCGCGACCGACCGGCGAGCTGAACGGGCCGATGTTGCTCAGCGGCACCGCGACGTCGGCACCGCCGACCGGGATAGTGATGTTCTGGTAGGTGTTGGTGAACTTGAAGTCGTAGGTGATGTCGGGCAGGGCGTCGCCGTTGTTGTCGATCTTGATCGAGTAGACGGCGTTCGGATCAAGCTGAAAGTAGTTCGGGCCGCCGTAGGCGTCCTGCAGCGGCTGGTAGTTGGCGAGCAAGGTCAGATAGCCTTCGCGGCCGGTCTCGTAGCTGCGGAACAGGTAGAAATCGCTGCCGTCGACCTTGGGAACCTGGGTGATCAGCGGTGCTTCGCGGTGGCTGGACGCGATGACCGTACCGCCGATCAGTGCGGTGGTGCAGGCAATGGCAATCAGGGTGCGTTTGATCATGTCAGGATCCTTGCGAGGTGGACAACGAGATGGACAAGTCGATGCGACGGTCGCTCCGGGGATCCATTGCCTGGGTAACAATGCCGCCCGGCAGGCTTGGGCCCGGCGCTATGACGGCCGGGTCTACCGAACATACGCGCAGGGCTGCGACGGAGATGCATGAAATGCGCAATTGTTTTTCAGCGATTTTTCGATGAACGGAACTCCGTCCGATACGCGGCCGTCCGTTGCATCGCAGCATCGCTCGCCGCTGCGTTTCGACAATCGCTTCGTCGAACGCCTGCCAGGCGACCCGGTCGATGCGCCGGGCGCGCGCCAGGTGCACGGCGCGCTGTGGTCGCCGGTGCTGCCGACGCCGGTCGCGTCGCCGCGGCTGCTCGCGCATTCGCAGGAGATGGCCGCGCGTCTGGGGCTGACGGTCGCCGATGTCGACGCCGAGTGGTTCGTGCAGGTGTTCGCAGGCAATGCGCTGTTGCCGGGCATGCGGCCGTGGGCTGCCAACTACGGCGGCCACCAATTTGGCCACTGGGCCGGCCAGCTTGGCGATGGCCGCGCGATCTCGCTGGGCGAGGCCGTCAACGGCAAAGGCGAGCGCTGGGAACTGCAGCTCAAAGGAGCGGGGCCGACACCGTACTCGCGTACCGCCGACGGCCGCGCGGTGCTGCGTTCGTCGGTGCGCGAATTTTTGTGCAGCGAGGCGATGCATCACCTTGGCGTGCCGACCACGCGCGCGCTGAGCCTGGCGGCGACCGGCGAGCAGGTGGTCCGCGACATGTTCTACGACGGCCATCCGCGTGCCGAGCCCGGCGCGATCGTGTGCCGGGTCGCGCCGTCTTTCATCCGCTTCGGCAACTTCGAGCTGCCGGCCGCGCGCGGCGATGTCGCGCTGCTGCGCCAGCTGGCCGATTTCTGCATTGCGCGCGATTTCACCGAGCTGACCGCCGGCGGCGAAACGCGCTACGCCGACTGGTTCGCACAGGTCTGCGAACGAACTGCAGCGCTGGTCGCGCACTGGATGCGCGTCGGCTTCGTGCACGGCGTGATGAACACCGACAACCTGTCGATCCTCGGCCTGACCATCGACTACGGTCCCTACGGCTGGATCGACAATTACGATCCCGACTGGACGCCGAACACCACCGACGCGCAAGGCCGCCGCTATCGCTTCGGCTGGCAGCCGAAGATCGCGCACTGGAACTTGGCGCGCCTCGCCCATGCGCTATCGCCGCTGTTTGGCTCGGTCGAAGCGCTGCAGGCCGGTCTCGACCGCTATGCCGAAGCCTATGCCCAAGCCGATCGCGAGACGGTCGCGCGCAAGCTCGGGCTGGCTGAATGCCGTACCGACGATGTCGCGCTGATCGACGACCTGCATGGCCTGATGCACGCTGCCGAAGTCGATATGACGCTGTGGTTTCGCATGCTCGCCGATCTCGACCCAGCGTCGCCGTCGCTGGACGTGCTCGCCGCCGCCTTCTACGACCCGGGCAAGCGCGATGCGCATGCGGTCGCGCTCAGTGACTGGCTGGCGCGCTACGCGGCGCGGATCGGCGACGACCCGCTGTCGTCGTCGCAGCGCCGTGAGCGCATGCATGCGGCCAACCCGCGCTACGTACTGCGCAACTACCTCGCGCAGCAGGCGATCGATCGTGCCGAGCAGGGCGATGCGTCAGGCATTGCCGACCTGCTCGAAGTGATGCGCCGGCCGTACCACGATCAGCCCGGACGCGAGGCCTTCGCGCAGCGCCGGCCGGACTGGGCGCGCGACCGCGCCGGGTGCTCGATGCTGTCGTGCAGTTCGTGAGCCGCCGGCCGCATCGCCGCGGATGTCGCGCAACCGTCGAAAAGCGGCCCGAAGAACAGCGTCCTTCGGGCCCCATCGCTCACTTGCCGGCTTTCTTGTCCTTTTTCGCCGCACGCTTTTCCTTCAGCGACTTTTCCGGCTTTTTCTTGTCTTCCTTCTTCTTGTCAAGGCTCTTGGCCATGTCTCGCTCCACGGGTTGGTGATCGACAGCATCGCGAATGTACTGCACCGGACGCGTGTCGCCCAGTGCAGTGCCTCGTTCTGTTTGGAGCTTACTCACAGGCCAGCAAATTAGACAATGCTCAAAATTTGTAACAAATTTGTTTTGCTTGTATTTTTTATGCGGCATTAGTTTTGCAAATTACCCCTCGCCTGAGTAAGCGACTGGTGGCGCGAGCGGTTTTTTGATTTTTCGCAGGATGTCGTGAGCGCTCTTGGCCCGGATGAATCGTTTTGGCTTGGATGTTGTGGTGAGCGATGTACTCGTCGATGGCGGCGACAGTTCCGGCGCCCTCCCATCCGCAGCTCCTGCAGTTCCGCCGAATATCTCACTGGCGTGCTCATGGCTCCATCGCCTCGAGAGTTGAAGCCTTCGAGAAGGTCAAAATAGTTCAGCTATTGTTCAGAATAATTTGTCATTGAGTCAGACGCTTGGTTGCGGCTCTTTGAGTGACTTGCTAGGCTTGTCGGCCACATTTCTGGTAACGAGGCGTTCGCAGTGAAAACGGCAAACTTAGGGTCGTACGCGACGATTATGAGCTTGATGTTTGCGAGCCTTGCACAGGCCGCAGATCATATCGATGGGCCGGTGTCCATTGCGGATCCGACGACGGATATTAGCGATGTCTATGCGTTTACGAGTCCGGTTCGCGCCGGGCACGTGGTTCTCATCATGGATGTGCATTTACTGGCTGGCCCTGCATCGCGGTTTTCGGATCAAGCCTCTTATGTTTTTCGTGTGCGGCCATTTTTTGAGGCCAAGAATGGGCCGGACCGAAACATCCGTTGTACCTTCGAGGGAGTGGAGCGACAGCACGTGACATGCACTTCTCCGTCTGGCTTGACAACCTCGGCAGATTTCAATGATGCCAGCGGCGGATATGATGAGGCTGGAAATCCAGCTGCGAGGATGCGGGTGTTTGCCGGCCTGCGTTCCGATCCATTTTTTATCGATACCACGGGCGTTGGACGGACCTTCGCGACAGGTACGCCCAGCTTCACCGGGATTAACACCGCCCAGGGAGCGAACGTGCTGAGCTTGGTGGTCGAACTGCCTGCGCTCTCCGAGCTCGGAGGGCAATTGCTCGCGGTGGCTGCGGAAACTTCTTCGTCCAGGGGGCGAATTGACCGTGCGGGGTTGCCTGAAGTGACGAACTTCAGGGTCTGTAAATTGAACTGTGTAACTGCCCTTTGA
>JBOHYD010000286.1:0-1902 GCA_050737635.1 Luteimonas sp.
CTCAACGACAGCATCACTGCGCCGAGTTCGCTTGAGCCCTGCGCCTTGCCGCTCTGCGCGGCGGTCACCGGCCAGCGGAACGGGATCTTCAGTAGCTCGCGGCCGCCGACCTCGCGGACCGCCTCGACCACCAACGTGTAGTCGCCGGGCGCGAGTGTGGCGAGGCGCGGATCGGCGGCGTCGAAGGTCAGCGCCTGCTTGCCGGCCGGCCGCGTCGGCCCGGTGACGCCGTCGACCGGCAGCGCCAGCGTGCGGCCGCTCTTGCGCCACCACTGGCGCAGGTCGGGTAGCCACTTGGTGCCGTGGCCTTCCTTGGTGTCCTTGCTCTGGTACCAGGCCGCGAGTGTCGCGGCGGCCTTCTGGTCGGCGCCTTCGATCCAGATCGCGACGTAGGGGCGGTGGTATTCGGCTACCTTCAGCTGCGCAATCTCGACGCTGACGTCGATGCCGGTGGCGTAGGCGGGCAGGGCGAGCAAGCCGCTGAGGGCGATGGTGAGCTGGACGCGCATCGGAGTCTCGTGTGTGGTGTCGAATGAAAATCAGTGGATGAAGATCAGCGCGAGCAGCAGCGGGATCACTACGCCGAGGCCGATGTAGGGCCAGGTCATGCGGCGTTGGCGCGCGTGCAGTTGCAGCAGCACCAGGCCGGTGACGGTGAACACCACACAGGCGATCGCAAATACGTCGATAAACCAGCCCCACGCCGGTCCTGCATTGCGGCCCTTGTGCAGATCGTTGAGATACGAGATCCAGCCGCGGTCGGTGCGCTCGTATTCGACCGCGCCGTCGCCGCGCTGGATGCTGATCCATGCATCCGTACCGGGGCCGGGCATCGCCACGTAGACCTCGTCGTTCGACCACTCGGCAGTGCGCGTGCCGATGCTGGTGCCCAGACGCGTGTCGAGCCAATCGACGACGCTGGCGGGCAGCGGCGCGTTGCCGTCGGCGCGCGTGGCCAAGGCCGCGCGCAGCGGTGCTGGCATGGTCAGCGTGCGGTGATCGGTGCGCGGATCGCCTTCGATCTGCGCGGCGTGGTTGAGGGTGATGCCGGTCGCGGCAAACAGCAGCATGCCGACCAGGCACAGCGCCGAACTGATCCAGTGCCACTGATGCAACGTGCGCAGCCAGAAGCCGCGACGCTGCTGCGCCTGGGCGATATCGACATGGGGCGGCGGCGCGGTCATCGCGTTCAGATCTCCGCCCAGCGCCGCAGCAGGTTGTGGTACACGCCGCTGAGTTGCACCAGCGCAGGGTGTTCGGGCAAGGCCTGGGTCAGCCGCCGGATCGACACGTCGAGATCGAACATCAGCTGCCGCTGCGCGTCTTCGCGCAGCATGCTCTGGATCCAGAAGAACGCCGCCAGCCGTTCGCCGCGGGTCACCGGCAGCACCTGGTGCAGGCTGGTGCCGGGATACAACAGCAAATCGCCCGCGGCCAGCTTGATCCGCTGCGTGCCGTAGGTGTCCTCGATCACCAACTCGCCGCCGTCGTAGTCCGCAGGCGCGCTGAGGAACAGGGTGGCCGACAGATCGGTGCGCACGGCCTCGGCGCGGCCGCCGCTGCGGTCGTAGCGAATCGCATTGTCGAGGTGGGTGCCGAACGACTGCCCGCCGGCGTAGCGGTTGAACAGCGGCGGGTAGATGCGCTTGGGCAATGCCGCGGAGAAGAACGTGCTGTTGCGCGACAGCGCCTCGAGCACCACGGTGCCGAGTTCGCGCGCCAGCGGCGAGGTTTCCGGCAACTGCGCATTGTCCTTGGCCTTCGCGGATTGATGACCTGCCGTGATCCGGCCATCGGCCCAGTCGGCGTCGGCGAGCCGCGCACGGCAGTGCGCGACCTGTTCGGCGGTGAGTACCTGGGGAATGGGCAGCAGCATGCTTAGGTTCGGGGACGGCGCGGCCG
>JBOHYD010000287.1:0-5515 GCA_050737635.1 Luteimonas sp.
GATCAACGTCAGGTACTTGGCATGATCGCGGCGCATGCGCGTGGATTCGCTGCGGAAGGTCAACGCCTCGGCAGAGGGATTGACCACCGCCACCGGCCGCAGCAGCGACTGCGCGGCGCGGTGCAGCGCCTGCACCGCCTGCGCCTGTTTCGCGCCGAGCAAACCATCCAGCGTCCGCGCCGCCCGTTGCCGGCGATGGATCGCCTCGGTCTGCTCGCGGCTCTCGTTGATCGTCAGCACCAGACAGCGATTGAGCAACTCTTCGTCCAGATCGATCGCCGTCGTGGTCAGGAACAACATCACCGGCCCTTCGACCCGGTATTCCTCGGTGACGAGTTTCCCCGTCACCGGGTCTTTGCCGGTGCTGGCAATCGTCAGCTCGCCTTGCGACTGCAACAGCTTCAACGCATACGCCGCTTGCCGCACGCCTTCTTCCTCGGCAATGGCGAGGATCTTGTGCCGCAGATCGCCTTCGCCGAGATAGAACAGACTCTGCCCGGTCATCGCCGAGTAATGCACGCGCTCCGGTTCCGGCATCAGCGACAACAACGCATCCATGAGCGTCGATTTGCCGGCCGCACTGGTGCTCTGGATCAGGATGGCGAGGGGCTTGTCGAGCTTGCGCGACACGCAGGCCAGATAACCGATCAGCGCATTGGCATCCTCGCCGACCACGCCGATCGCGCCCATGTCCCGCACGATGCGATCCATCAATTGCGGATCGCGCAATAACGCCAAGCCGGCGGCTTCCTGGTCGGGCGTGAGTGCCACCGCCGCTGTTCGCGTTGGCGTCACCGCCGTGCGGATCGCCGTTTCCTGCAACGTTTCGAGCTGCAACAATAGCGCCGCCAGGTCGCGCTCGATCACGCGCTCGTCCACCGCCAGCGCCGACGCCGCCTGCTTCACGAACACCTGGCGCGCCTTCGCCGCGTACAGGTCAAAGGTATCGACGTGCAAGCCGTCATCGCCGCTGGCCAGCACATTCACCCGCAGCGTGTCGGCGCTCAGGTTCTTCGCCAAGCCGCGCACCCGATAACGGCGCCGGCCGAACGTCAGCAGCACGTGCTGCTCGGTGACTTCCACCGTCGGCGCCGCGCTCGCGGCGAGGGCGGTTTCACCATAAAGCTGGCAAGGCGGTTCTGCGTCGGTTGTTCCACCATGGAACACGGGCGCGGCGTCGACCACCGCAGCAGCTAAAGAAGAATCGTCACTCGGGGCCGGCACCCTCGGCGCGGTCGCGTCCGCTTTCAGCGCGGCCGCCGGCGATGCCGACAACGCAGCCACCTGCTGCAACACCACGCCCAGACTATTTTCCGGTGGACCGAACTTCAACGCGTACGCATTGGCATCGAGTCCTTTCGGGAACCGCACCCGCGCACTGGCGATGCCGTGCGCGGCCAGTGTGATCGCCACAGCCTCGGCCGCGCTGTCGCCCGCGGCATCGGCATCAAACGCGATCAACACGCGCCGCGTGCCGTTCGCGATCAACGCCTGCAACAGTTCATCGGTAAAGCCATTCACGCCGTAAGCGCTGGTGACATGGCGGAAGCCGGCGCACCAGAACGTCAGCGCATCGATCAGCGCTTCGCACAAGATCACTTCTTCCGATCCGTGCCAGCCGGCCAGATTGAACACGCCGCGCTGCGGCCCCGGCAGATACAAGTGCAGCGGCACGCCCTCGCGCTGCGTGTCGACCAGCTTGCGCCCGTACCCGTTCACCACCGCGCCATTGGCATCAGTAATCGGCACCACCAGCGAGCCGGTGAACAACTCGTGGCCGGTCGGGCGCAACAATCCCAGCCGCTGCAACTGCCCGCGCACTTTCGCGCCGGCCACCACCTGCTTTTCCGGCAGGCGATAGGCCAGCGTGCGATTGGCATAGCCCAAGCGGAAGTGATCGATCAGCTCCGGATGCGTCAGCCCGCGCTTGGCCAGATACGCCGCCACCTCCGGCGCCGTGCGCGCCGTCTGGTGATAGAACGCGATCACCGTCTCCAGCAGCGCCGCATCGTCCGCGCTCGGCGCCAAGGGCGCCACCACCCGCGAGGCGGCGGCTTTCGGCACCGCGCCTTCGCCTGCTGACCCGCTTTGCATAGCGATGGATTCGCCACGCAACAATTCCACCGCGCGACGGAACGGCACGCCGCGTTCGCGCATCACCCAATCGATCACCGAACCGCCGGTGCTGCACGCGCCCAGGCAATGCCACAGCCCCTTCGCTGGCGAGATCACCAGCGAGGGCGTCTTGTCATCGTGGAACGGACAGCGACCAATCCAGTCCGCCCCGTGCCGCGTCAGCGACACGCCGGCCGCCTCGACCAGCGCCACCAGGGCTACCTGTTGCTTGAGCCGGTCGAGTTCGTCGTCGGGGATGCGCGCCATAAAACCCTCCTTCGGGCGGAATTGCGTCAATACGCATATGCGGTTTATTGTTACATGCATATTTGGTATCTTTCAACCACGCATCCGCACGAGGCCCTTACAGTGACCGCACTCCTTACCTGGCACCTGTTGACCATGGATTTCGGCAAACGCCTCGCCGCCCTGCGCAAGCAGCACGCCATGACCCAGCAAACCCTGGCCGATGCCGTGGGCTGCCACGTCACCATGATTCGACGCTACGAAGCCAGCGAGACCCAGCCCACGCTGGAGGTCATCCGCAACATGGCGCGTGCGTTGTCGGTCAGCGCAGATGCGCTGGTCTTCGAGCAGGACGAACGCAGCCCAAGCAATGACCTGCTGCTGCAGTTCGAGGCTATCGGCCAGCTACCGCCCGCCGAACAAGCCATCGTCAAGGAAGTACTGGACAGTCTGATCATCAAGTATCAGACCCGGCGCTGGGACTCGGCGCGAACGGCCGCTGTTCCGGCCAAGAAGGCCACCCCCAAGCGCAGCGCGCCGGCACGCGCCAGCCGCTGATGGCCCGCCGTGATCGCGAGTGCGTCGTGCGCGACGGCGTGTTGTTCGATCATCACAACGTGCTCGACACGGCCAAGCACTGCTGGACGCGGAATCTTTTTCTACAAGGGCGCGCCACGGTCGATGGCGCAGCAGAAGCCCTCATCACCGAAGCCCTGCAGGAAATTCGCGAAGGCGTCGTCGCCGGCAAACTATTCTCGATCTACAACGCCTGGTGCGTGGTCGATGCGATCACTCCCGGCACCACCGGCACGATCGGCGGCGCTTCGCTACCCGACGCCCGCTGGCAAGCCAATTTCTTTGTGCGCCTCGGCCGACAGCCGGAATTGCAAGCGATCAGCGACAGCCGCTAAAGAAAAAGCCCCGCAGTGCGGGGCTTCGTTTTATGGGCTACTGAGGGAATCTGGTCGATGCGCAGGATCTTGGCTGCGAGACAGCGGTTTGAAATAGATCAAAGCAGCAACCAGCGCAGTCGCCAATCCGCATGCAGTGAACAGGAGCAAGCCCTGCATGTTCATTCCTTGCGAATACATGACCTTCGCGACAAGCACGCCCGCGACGCCGCCAACTATCGGCGGAAGAAATATCGGTCCGTATCGCAATTTCAGCGCAAGCAACAATGTTGGAAAACCGACAACCAGAACAAGCGGAGCGGAGAAGGCATACCAAACCACGAACCAGAACGCTCTCATTCCGACTTCTAGCGAAGGCGAATCCCATAAGGCTACAAGCGTTGCGATAACGCCAGGCACAAGCGCGGAAATCAAGAATGCGATTACAGCTCTTTTTACATTCATGGCTATTGGCATCCGCAGCCACTTGAGTTGTTTTCGATGAATTCGTCCATCTGCCCACCCCACACGCTTTCGTTCACAGTGTCGTTGAACCACCTCCAAGCGAAATTGGCGTCATTTTGAAAAATGAAAGTGCCTTCGCCGTAGGTATGGGCCACACCATCGCTGACTTCGCGAGCCACATACCCCGGACTGAAGGCGCTTCCCGGGGCGGTGATATTCACCACCAACGGATTGCCAGTATTCAGGTCAGTGGTCAGGTATGTGGTGACGAGGTTGCCTATTGGCAGGTACGGCACGCCGGCGTCGTTTCTCTGGGTGCCATTTCGCGTAGCGGGCTTCGCGTTGGGAGAAGGCGTTGGATGGTTGATGAAATCCCGCGCAACGCCATTAGCGTTTGTGCACTTCTTTAGACGACGTCGCACATCATATTTGTGATAGAGCAATTCGCTGCCGTCGAAATCTTCAAATCCCGGCTGTGTGGGTACGTTGAATGAGGGACCCCCAGGATATTGGCAATGCGTCCTGCCGCCGGCGGATTTGCAGTACAACCCCAGCGGATCAAAGTTTGAAATCGGATTCCCTCCAGCGTAACCGTAGGCCGAGATACCGCCAGCAAGGCCCAGCGGATCGGGCTGCGTATATCTTCCCGTGCCTGCCTCGTAGTCACGATTCATGTTGTAGTCTCGCCGACCCGACGCGATTTTCCGCCGCCGATGACGGTTTTTCCTGACGCGATGCGGGGTTTTGAGCGCTAACGCCATGACGCGGGTGGGGCTCCAGCAAAAAATTCCTTGAGACGGTTTTTTACGTGACGGCGACGACGCTGGCAAGCGCGTTTCCTGGCGTCTCAGCCGCTAAAGAGAATGCTCTCCCGCGACCGCTGTGCCCCGCCTGAGCGCGACCGCTGTGCCGGCGCCGCCAGCCGCGGGTGTACTACATCTGGAACCACTTGCTACCAAAAACCCTATCCTGCCCTAGCGCTAGGCAGCCCCTTGGATTTCAGCATGCTGAAGTTTTTCGGGAGCCGCGCGACGGCCACGACCCCCTGAGCGCGACCGCTATGCCCCCACCGCGATGATGCCCGCCGGCCGTCGGTTTGCGCCCTCTGTGCCATAAACGCTGGCACGATCCCTATCCTGCACTAGCAGGTTCGCTCCTTGATCTTGAGTAGCACGCTACTCAGATTGACGCCGTGCGCGGGGAAGAATGACGGCAGCAAGCCTATCCTGCACTAGCTAAAACGCGGCCGGATTTCAGCATGCTGAAGTTTTTCGGGGGCCGCGCGACAGTCACGACCCCTTGAGCGCGACCGCTATGCCCCCAGCGCAATGGCCTCGATCACCTCGGCCAGCCGTCGGTTTGCCGTCGCTGTATTACAAACGCTGGCACAATCCCTATCCTGCACTAGCACTAGGCAGGCCCTTGGATTTCAGCATGCTGAAGTTTTTCGAAGCCGCGCGACGGCCATGACCACCACGAACACGCCACGCCCGCAATTCATCGTCGATCCGATCCACGGGGACGTGGCCGAGGATCCCGAAGTCGCGCAAGCACTCGAACCGATCTACCAAGCGATCGGCTGGCGACCCGAGCCATCGCCACAGTTAACCGGATGGCGACTCACGCTCACCATCGATGGCCAACCGGTCGAGCAAGGCGAGTTCGACGGCGCCGAAGAAGGCTTCCAGAACGCGCAGGACGCCGGCAGCGCGTGGCTGGCGCAGCACGGCGCCGACGATACCGACCAATGGCTCGCCCGCTCGTTCCAGGCCTCACGCCGCATGCAATGGGATCGCCGC
>JBOHYD010000288.1:0-5987 GCA_050737635.1 Luteimonas sp.
ACCTGAGCGAGATCAACGGCCTGATCATCCGCCGCATGCGCACCGGCGTGCTGCTGGTCGACGGCAGCGGCTACCTGCGGCTGGCCAACGAAGCCGCACTGCAGCTGCTCGGCGACATCGACGACAAGCCGCGCAACCTGAGCCAGCTCGCGCCGGCACTCGCGGCGCGGCTGCAGCAGTGGAAGCGCGACGGCGTTTTCGACGACAGTCCGATCCACATCGGCGACGAGGACGCGATCGAGGTGCTGCCGCGGTTCGCGCGGCTGCTCGCCGACGGCGAAACCACGCTGGTGTTTCTCGACGACACCGCGATGGTGTCGCGGCGCGCGGAGTCGCTGACGCTGGCCGCGATGGGCCGGTTTTCGGCGAGCCTCGCTCACGAGATCCGCAATCCGCTCGCCGCGATCAGCTACGCCACCCAGCTGCTCGAGGAGTCGAAGGACATCAAGGACAGCGACCGCCGCCTGCTGCAAATCGTCCACCAGCAGTGCCTGCGCACCAACGGCATCGTCGAGAGCGTGCTCGGCCTCGCCCGCCGCGAGCGCGCGCAGCCAGAGCACATCGACCTGGTCGGCTACGTGCGTGCGTTTCTCGACGACTACCGGCAGACCATGCCGCCCGACATCGACAGCCTGACGATGAGCCAGCCGCGACCGACGCTGCCGGCACTGGTCGATCCGCGCCATCTGCAACAGATCCTCACCGTGCTGGTGCAAAACGCACTGCGCTACGGCCGCCTGCCCGGTCAGCCGGCACGGGTGATCGTGCGCACGGAAGTCCGCGAGGGCGCGCCAGTGATCGAGGTGCTCGACCGCGGCCCTGGCATCCCCGACGCGGTCGCCGCGCAGCTGTTCCGGCCGTTCTTCACCACCTCCGAACACGGCACCGGCCTCGGCCTGTACATCGCCCGCGAACTCAGCCGCTCCAACGCCGCCACGCTCGACTACGTCTCCGTGCCGGCCGGCGGCGCGTGCTTCCGGCTGACCTTGTCCGGCCCGGACGCGCTGCTGCCCGGTTGAGCGGCGATATCCCGGTGTCGCTGTCATGTTGTAACTTCCACACCAGACCCATGCTGTGGCCGTCATCCCGGCGCAAGGTCGCAACTTCCAAACCAGACCTCATGCTGTGGCCGTATGCTGTGGCCGTCATCCCGGCGCAAGCCGGGACCCAACTCGACGCGTCGCCATGCCGCCCGCTTGCACAGTCCCTCGGGCTCCGACATGGGTCCCGGCTTGCGCCGGGATGACAAACCCTGGGAAACGACGACCGGTGCCGGCATTCAGAAGCGCTGCGTGGCTGTTATCTCGGACCTTCCCTCCCACAACCGATCCGCCCATGGCCCGGCAATGCGCGCAAATGGGTTAAAAATGTCAAAATCCGTCACACTGCCGACCCGGACCGACACGCCCGCGCATGACCGAAACCCGTAGCGCCCTGATCGTCGACGACGAGCACGATATCCGCGAGCTGGTGGTGCTTACCCTTGGGCGAATGGGGCTGCGCACCGACACCGCGCCGAGTCTGCAGGCCGCCCGTGAGATGCTCGGCACCGTCGCCTACGACCTCTGCCTAACCGACATGCGCCTGCCCGACGGCTCGGGGCTGGAACTGGTCAGCGAAATCGCCACGCGCTTTCCGAGCACGCCGGTCGCGATGATCACCGCGTTCGGCAATGTCGAGGCCGCGGTCGAAGCGCTGAAGGCCGGCGCGTTCGACTTCGTCAGCAAGCCGCTCGACATCAATGTCTTGCGCGGCCTGGTCCGCCAGGCGCTCGAACTCAATGCCCGCCACCAGGCCCAGCCCGACGCCGCCGGCCGCCTGCTCGGCAACTCCGCCGCGATGGTCGGTCTGCGCGACACCATCGCCAAAGTCGCGCGCAGCCAGGCGCCGGTGCACATTAGCGGCGAATCCGGCACCGGCAAGGAGCTGGTCGCGCGCACCATCCACGCCCAGGGTTCCCGCGCCGGCGGCCCGTTCGTGCCGGTCAACTGCGGCGCGATCCCCGCCGAGCTGATGGAGAGCGAGTTTTTCGGCCACAAAAAAGGCAGCTTCACCGGTGCCCACGTCGACAAGCCCGGGCTGTTCCAGGCCGCCGACGGCGGCACCTTGTTTCTCGACGAGGTCGCCGAACTGCCGCTGCCGATGCAGGTCAAGCTGCTGCGCGCGATTCAGGAAAAAACCATCCGTCCGGTCGGCAGCTCCGCCGAGGTCAGCGTCGACACGCGCATCCTGTCGGCGACGCACAAGGATCTCGGCGCGCTGGTCAACGACGGCCGCTTCCGCCACGATCTCTACTACCGCATCAACGTCATCGAGCTGCACGTGCCGCCGCTGCGCAAACGCGATGGCGACCTCAGCCTGCTGACCGGTGCGATCCTCAAGCGCCTGGCGCAGGCGATGCGGCACGCCAGCCCCGTACTCGCCGCCGACGCGCTCGCCGCGCTCGAGTCGTACCCGTTCCCCGGCAACATCCGCGAGCTCGAAAATATCCTCGAACGCGCGCTCGCACTCGCCGACGGCGAGCACATCGCCGTCGCCGACCTGCGCCTGCCCGTCGCGCCGACCGCAACCCCCGCCAACCTCGCCGCCGCGTTCATCAGCGCCAACGCCGCCGCCGCGGCCGCGACAGCCACCCATGCCTCCCCCGCGCCGCCCGATCCGCGGACCCTCGGGCCCCGTGACACCGCCAGCAGCGCACTGCCCTCGTACATCGAGGAAATCGAACGCGCCGCCATCCAGCAGGCCCTGCAAGAAAACCGCTACAACAAGACCAGGGCCGCCGCCGCGCTGGGCATCACCTTCCGCGCGCTGCGCTACAAGCTGAAGAAGCTCGGGATCGACTGAGAAACGACGGAATAATGCTCGCCTGACGGTCATCTCGCCCAGCTTTTTCACCAAAGCAGACACTCAACGGCGCGATGTCACGCCTCGCGCAGCCCGCCGCGACCGAGACCTTCGGCGCTGCACCCTGACCCGTTTGATCGCCAGCTGATCGCGCAATCCCTGCCCGAACCGCCACACCCGCTGACCCACACAAGACGCCAGTGCCCTACTCGGACACGATTTTGTTGGTCTGAAGCTGCCGTCATCAAACGATCTCGCACAACATCAAGAGCGCAAGCACTTTGCTGCTCTGCTACTTGCTGTTCAAGGCATCCAGTGGGCATGATTGCAGGCAATGAAGGACAGCAAGTCATGGATGAAGACGTTGGCGCGCCGCCGCTTGAAGGCTGTGCGGACGTTTGGCCATGGGAAATCGCAGGCTAACGTCGCGCGCCAACTCCGCGGGCCACAACAGACGGCGCCGGCTTGGCGAAGAAGGCCGCCCTCATCGGTACCGCCATTGCCTGCGTACAGCGGCCGTACCGATCGCGGTGTTTTCCTGGGGCTGACTCCCCGGATTGACCTGCTGAAAACGACCTGCGCCGAAGGGTTCAGTCCAGCGCACCGAGTTGCTTGGGTGTCTCCATGACTGACCGTGCAGCCCCACGGCTTTCCAATGGCCCGCTATCCGACCTGGTAAAGCACCGGCAATTGCTCGGAAAGCTCATCCTGCGCGACGTTGAGGCTCGCTACCAGGGTTCCGCGTTCGGCCTGCTGTGGTCCATCGGCACGCCAATACTGATGCTCGGCGTTTATTGGTTTTTCCTCGGCGTCGTGCTTCAAGCGCGATGGGGTACGGCGCCGGTTGCGCACTTCCCCGTGATCCTGTTCTCCGGGCTGATCGTCCACCAGTTCTTCGCGGAGGTGTTGGCGCGCGCAAGTGGATTGATCATTGTCCACAGCACATATGTTCATAAGGTCGTCTTCCCCATCGAAGTGCTGCCGTGGATGACGGTTGCGACCGCGGCGTTTCATCTGCTTATCAACTGCGTGATCTTGTTCGTCGGGCAAATTGTTATTGCGCATTACGTGCCCGCCACCTGGATTTTTCTGCCGATCGTCTTGCTTCCAATATTGCCATTAGTGGTTGGCTTGTCTTGGATTATTTCGTCACTTGGCGTGTACTTGCGCGATATCGCGCAGGTCGTCCCGCTCGTCATCATGATGATGATGTTTATGAGCCCCATTTTTTATTCGATCGACATGGTGCCCGCTAAATACCGGGTATTCATTTGGCTGAACCCCCTCACTGCCGTCATCGAGCAGGTGAGGCGGGTGACGATCGAAGGCCGGGCACCGGATGCCATGGTCATGCTCGTCTACGCTTTCGCAGGGCTGTTCGTAATGGCAGTGGGCTACTGGTGGTTCGCGCGCACCAAGAAGGGCTTTGCCGATGTCCTGTAATGACGTCGCCATCGAAGTTCGAGGACTGAGCAAGGACTACCTCATCTTCGACAAACCTTCGTATCGCCTGTGGCAGATGCTGTTTCGGGGCTGGCGGAAGTTCTATCGCGCGCACAATGTCCTTCGCGACGTCAGCTTCTGCGTGCAAAGGGGCGAGACCGTGGGGCTGATCGGACGCAACGGATCCGGAAAGTCGACGTTGTTGGGTCTGATTTGCGGCACGTTGCCGCCCTCCGCAGGCAGCGCCACAGCCTTTGGGCGGGTGGCTGCGCTACTCGAACTCGGGGCTGGATTCAATCCTGAGCTGACTGGATTGGACAATATCGAGTTGTGCGCCCAGATCTACGGGCTTACTGATGAGCAATTGGCTGCAAGACGACCGAGCATCGTTGAGTTTGCCGGTATCGGCGATTACATCACGCAACCGGTCAAGACCTATTCCAGCGGGATGTTCACCCGCTTGGCCTTCTCGGTGGTGGCGCATGTAGATGCAGACATTCTCGTGGTGGACGAGGCGCTGGCGGTGGGCGATGCCTACTTCGTGCAGAAATGCATGAGATTTCTGGAAAATTTCAAGTCGAATGGCGGCACATTGCTGTTTGTCAGCCATGACATGGGTACGGTCAGCAGCTTGTGCGATCGCGCGATTTGGATCCGTGACGGCAGCATCGCCATGGATGCCGCACCCAAGGACGTCGCCAACGAATACCTGGCCGACATCTACAACACCCAGCAGGGCGAAGGCCTTGCCCCCCCCGCAGTGCCTGCCTTGCCTGACAAGGCGACCGGGAGCCGAAGTGATCCCGTCGACCTTCGGCACGAGCTGTTCTTGCGCTCGACAGCCCGAAACGACATCGAGATATTCAAGTTCACGCCCGGTCATGACTTCGGACTCGGCGGCGCTCACATCGAATCGGCTGCACTGTATGACGACCACGGGCGCGCGTTGTCGTGGGCTATCGGCGGCGAGCTGGTGAGGCTGGAAGTGCATATCCGCGCACAAGCTGCGCTTTCGGCGCCGATCATCGGCTTTGTGGTGAAGGACCGCCAAGGGCAGCCGCTGTTCGGAGACAATACCTACCTCCCCTATATCGACAGACCGGTATCGGTCGAACAGGACGAAAATCTAACTGCGGCTTTCGCGTTTCGCATGCCTATTCTCGCGTACGGCACGTATTCCATCAGCGTTGCGATCGCGGATGGAACACAAAGCAATCATGTGATCCACCAATGGCTGCACGACGCCATTATACTGAGCAGTCATTCCACAAGCCTTTCCACTGGATTGATTGGTATCCCGATGCATAACATTGAGCTACAGCGCCTGCCGCGCATCGCAGCTAGCAACCCTTAAAATGAGGTGTCCTAGGTTGGACAGACAAAATAACTTCGATTCGGTTCGCATCCTCGCCGCGGCGGCGGTGATTTATGGCCATGCCCATCCCCTGACGGCCACGCCCGACCTGGTGTTTTTCGGCAACACGATCCAGTCGTTCGCGGTCAAGGTGTTCTTCATCGTCAGCGGGTATCTCGTTGCCCGCAGTTGGGCTTCGGACCCGCAACCGCTTCGCTATCTTGCCAAGCGCGGGTTGCGTATTTTCCCCGGCCTGTTGCTTTGCCTGGCGCTGACGGTGCTTGTCCTCGGCCCTATGGTTACGTCGTTGCCGCTGGCGGTGTATTTCAACGATGCCTGGAGGTAC
>JBOHYD010000289.1:0-19712 GCA_050737635.1 Luteimonas sp.
TCAAAGGGCAGTTACACAGTTCAATTTACAGACCCCCCTGCGCTGCAATTGCGATTTTCACCAACTCATCCCCCCCAAAAAAGTTGATCCGTCCCGGACCAGAAGACTTTCCTCTACAACCGGATAAATGAACCTGACCCCTTTACTCCGTTACTTCCAACCGGATAAATGAACCTGACCCCTTTACTTCAACCTGACCCCTTTACTTATAAATTAACCTGACCCCTTTACTTCTTGACCCCTTTACTTTGACCCCTTTACTTCTTATAAATTAACCTGACCCCTTTACTTTGACCCCTTTACTTGCCTTAAAGGTGTCCAGATCATAGAAATAGGCTTGCTCTGCGATCGTCGACAGCAATCCATCGCTGATGTTCGACGAGAAAGCCTCTTGCCTCAATCTCTGCATCAATATGTTGATATCCCGGCCAGGCAGTTCAGCAACGACTCTACGGCTCATTATCTATCTCCAAGATAGTTCAGTTCACGGGCGCCTTTGTTGAAAATCACGAATCCTTGTCCGGTCGGAAGGTATGCTACTTCATTCGTTATTCCGCTCTGAATAGGCTTTTGAGCGATTATTTTTTTTGACTCCACGTCGAAGACCACAAGCGAGTCCTTGAACACGAACGCAACCTCCTTCCCCGAAGCGGAAGCGCTGGCGCTATAAATCGAGCTTGCCAGAGGGTCGACGGCCTCGAACTCGATCGGCTTGTCCGTTCGCAGATCAATAAACATCAGTCGCCTGGTCTGTACGTCCGCATCGATAACGAAGTAGACCAGGGCGACGATCGGGCTCGGCTCGAGGCCGAAAAATGGCTCCGCTTCGCTGCGGATGGAATGCGGCAGGGCTTTGGCCAGAGAAGCGCGAACGTCGCGTTTTTCGCCTCGGCAATCGACTCCAAAGAGATTACGGCCGTCCGGTCCTGCAGACATCACGAATTGCTGATCGCGATGGTCCCAAAAGAGAACGAACGAACGCGCCGGCATACCCTCCAACCGTCGGAATGAATCGCCCGAATACAAGACATATCGGTCCTGGCCAGCGACACCCGGCTTTTCGTAGGAAGCCGCCTTGATGAGCCAGCATTCCTTGCCTCGGTGCGCCGTTCGCATCTCGATGGAGTCCTCGAACTGAAGTTCGACCACCTTCGTCGAAGTATCTACCACGGGGTTATAACTGAAGAGCTGTAGCGCATGCCCTGACTGGCCACCCTCGTCAGGGGATACCGTGAGCCAGCGGAGCCTGCCCGCCTCGTCGGCATCCATCATGAAGGGCCGACGGCTCTCGAGATGGTGTGTGCGTCGGGTTCGGCCGTCGTACTTGACGTATTCCAGCGCAGAATACTTGCCCTTCTTCATGCCTGGACAGTTGGCTAGGTAAGCGAAGCCCGCTTTGGTTGCAATAAATGACCCTAAATACAGGCCGCCGCATTTATCCATGATCGGTTTGTAGGTTATAGATGGCTGGGGTTCTGACATGCTCGATCTACCGAAAGAAGAGAGGTTGACGACCAGCGCCAAACAACAGACGATGCGTCCGAGTGCACGAAGGTGACGCTCGATCCGAGGGAAAGTTCTGCTTATGTGCTCGATCACGCCGTTGACCACGCCGTAGCGGGTGAACGGATACGCCTTGAGCTTTACTTCGTTCGGCGGGTTCAATGGCGAGACGCTTTGCGCGCTCATTCGGTTTCTCCGGGAAGTCGAGCTTGTAGGACCATCCGACGCAGGCTCTCCAGACTGTGGTTCACAGGAGGCTCGCGCGGGATCATTACCGGCACTTGCTCGCGTTTTGCCAGATCGAATAGATCGCCGTCGGCCACTTCCTGGGTCGCGGACCGCACATATTCGGAGGCATGTGCGCACTCCCATGCGCCACCGGCCGTGCCCGTTGCCGGGTTGTCGGTGTGGGGGCCGTAGCGGAAGCAGAGGTAGGCGACATTCCGGGTCGCTGCCTCGAATCGCTCTGCCATGTCGCCGGCAAGCGCTTTGAACTCGGATGCTATCGGTGGGAGCACCTTGGCCATGCTAGTGACGCCCCACTCGCCTTGCAGCACCTTGGTATTGCCTGGGGGGTCCAGAGGTAGATGCGGCCGTCCGCCGCCGCATAGCTGACTTGGGTCGCGTGGGCGGCGAGAAAGCTGCGGGTGGTCTTCCCCGCGACCGCCTGCCTTGCCGCGGCGAGGCCGAGCGGCTTGGCGACGAGCGCCTGGTACTCGGGGTTTTGGCAGCTAAAGACATTTTTTGCGCTGCAGTCTGGCTTCACTTTAGGAAGATCGGTCGCGCTGACGATCTTCAACTGTCCCTGGATCCGTGGGTCAGGTGCGAACGCCTCCACCTCGGCCGCCGGTCTGCGGTTCTCCCCGGCCTGGCACATGGGTTGCGAGGTTTGGCCCCAGGCGACCAGATCGGCGGTAGCGGCGGCGAGCAGTTGCTGGGCCACTTTCTGCTTGCCGTCCCGGTAGCTGTCGGTCATCGTCTTCCAATGACTTTGCGCCTGCGCTGAATCCAGGTGATAGCGCTTCGACCATAGAACGCGCTCATCTGCACGCACGGAAATGCTGGCGTCGACCAGGTATTGGTACCCCCACGTCGATTTGAAATCCGCTTTGTCGAAGCTCAAGATCGCCTGGCAAGCGGCCTGCGCATGCTCGGCAAAGCCCGACGCAGCCAGGGCGCTCTTCAGCAGATTGAGGCTGGTCTTCTGGTCGCTGTAGCCGAACAGCGCGGCATGGGGCAGCGTGGTATCGAAGCTGAAGCTTTGCGCAGGCGCCGCGCCGATGGCCGGTATGGCGATCGTCGAGCGCCTGGTGACCGGTGATACGGACGTTCTGTGCAGCTGCCAGGACAGTTCCTTCGGCGCCGTCAGCTTGGCCTGCGGCGTGAATGGGACTTGCGCGGGATTGATCCGCAGGGCGGACTCGGGGCTGCTCACGCAGCCTGCCAGCGCGGTTAGCGCTAGCAGCGAGGCCCAATTTCGCAAGCCGTCTCCAGGCTCATCGTTGTTTTGCTCGAGTGAACGCATGGCGCCGTTCACGCGCAAATACTTTCCCTTTGCGTGTCTGCGCATCGCTCGAAGTCCCTACAAGTGCGTGCCGAATTCTTCGACGGCAGCCTTGATGGTTTTTTCTACGACGTTCGACATGTCGCCACCAAACAGGCCGATCGCCAGATCCGCGTCGGAACTGGCGGAATACCGCACCTTGCCGTCTGGTTCCCTGATTTCGATCGTCGTGCGGACGTGGCCTGCACCTGCGCCGAAGCCAAGCAAATAGCGCTTGGCACGGCTGCCATAGGTCACCTCGATCTTGCACGCAACCTGCGTCTGGCTGCCGGCGGATGTGGTGATGTGTCTGGCGGCAAGCAGCGACTGCAATTGCTTGGTGGCCATCTCACGCCATTGCGCGTTGAGGGAAAGCGCCTCGGGGGTTTGCTCCTTGGAGCTGACCTCGGTCGGCAGCAGGGTGACCTGCTTGGCGTCGAAGGCTTCGCCAGGCGGGGTGGTCACGGTGTGGCGGACGCCGCCGCAGGCCGATAGCACGATGGCAAGCAGGGTGATGACGGTGGTTCGAAGAGTTGGGTTCATGTGGGATCGCTCCGGTCGAGTTGATTTGGTGCACCGCGCAGTCACGGTGTCAGGGAGAAACGGTGTCAGAGAACAATGGCACTACCTTAAACATGAGGTGCTAGGTGCACGCCGCAAGCGACCGGGTATCGATCCATGAGAAAGTCACTTTCTAGTCGGTTGGAAGCCGCAATTCTCCGGTGCGGTGTTGACGGATATCTCCACGGGTGTATAGGGATCGGCGCCGGTCTTTTGGCGTCGCATACGCAGCGACGGTGAGCAGCGCGACAAAATCGCGACCGGTGGAAAACGGCGCAGGCGCGTCCCGGCGCCTCATCGCTCCCTCCCCGCTTCCTGCAGCCGCTTGGACAAAGGCGACAGCAGATACTCGATGATCCGCCGGTCGCCGGTCTTGATCTCGGCGGTGGCGGCGAGCCCCGGCGCAAGCGGGGTGCGTTCGCCGCCGATCTCGATCCACGCTTGATTCAATCGGACCCGCGCCGGATACAGCAGGCCTTCTTTTTCGGTCTGCACGGCATCGCGGCCGATGTGCTCGACGACGCCGTTGACCACGCCGTAGCGGGTGAACGGGTAGGCCTCCAGCTTCACTTCCACCGGCTGGCCGGCATGGATGAAGCCGACGTCCTTGTTGGGGACCATGGCATCGACGATCAGCTCGCCATCGTTGGGCACCACGACCATCAGCGGGTCCGCGGGTTTGACCACGCCGCCCAGCGTATGCACCTGCAATTGCTGCACGACGCCGGCAACGGGTGAAGTCAGCACGGTGCGGCCGGCTTTTTCCTGGGCTTTCTTGAGCTCTTCCGAACGCAACGCGCGGGCGGCTTCGGCTTCGGTCAGGGCATCCAGGGTTTCGCGCAGAAATCCGCTTTCGGTCTTGCCAAGCTGTTCGGTGACCGCGCGCTCACCGGCCAGGGCCTTGACGGTCTCCTCGCGTCGAATCGCCAGATCCTGGCGCATGCCCACCAGGCGCTCCTTGACCTGGGAGACCTGCATCTTGGGCACGTAGTTCTGACGGCTCAGCGATTCGAGCTTGGTGTGCTGGTCGTCGACCAGGGGCAGCTGCTCTTCCAGCTTGGCGACTTCGGCGGCGACCATGCCGGCGTCGCCGCGGCGTTGCTGCAGTTCCTGCCGCAATGCACCGCGCGAGGTTTCGTATTCGCGGGTCTTGGCGCGCACCAAAGCGATCTGCAGCTCGACGATAGCGGGCACGGCCTCGGCGGGGGCTGTGAACGCAGCCGGTTTGCCCGCGGCATAGTCGACCAGCGCCCGGGTACGGGCGACATCGATCTCGGCGGTGGTCAGCGCTTGCCGCGCCTGCTCGACCTCGGCCTTGCTGACGGTGGGGTCCAGCTCGATCAGCGGCTGGCCCTCGGTGACGCTCTGGCCTTCGACGACGTGGATGGCGCGCACCACGCCATAGTCGGACGGCTGGATGGTCTTGACGCTGCCGCGCGGGGTGACCTTGCCGGACGCCGAGGCGACCATGTCGATCTTGCCCAGGCAGGCCCAGACGATCGCGATCAGCAGGAATGCAAACAGTATCCATAGCACGGCGCGCCCGGCCGGATTGGGCGGCTTTTCCAGAATCTCCAGTGCGGCGGGCAGGAATTCCGGCTCGGCGCTGGCGGTGCGTGTGCGCGACTGCTGCCGGTCCAGCCGCAGGCTGTCGCGCAACACATCCCAGTGACGCTTGATGCCGTCGAACATCATCGTGTCCCGGGCTCGAATCGCCGCGCCATCAGCTCACCAACCCCGACGGCAGCTGCAAGCCCATTTGCATGGTGTACAGCGATGCGTAGCGCCCACCGTTCCTCAGCAGTTCTTCATGGGTACCGGATTCGACGATGCGCCCCCGCTCCAGGGTGATGATGCGGTGGGCCAAGCGCACCGCCGACAGCCGGTGGGCGATGATGATGACCGTGCGCCCGACAGCCATTTGTCTGAGATTGGCCTGGATGATTTCCTCGCTTTCGGCATCCAGCGCGGAGGTTGCCTCGTCGAAAATCAGCACCCTGGGTTCGTTCACCAGTGCGCGTGCGATGGCCATGCGCTGGCGCTGCCCGCCGGACAGGTTGCCGCCGCGCTCGTCGATGGGGGTGTCGTAGGCCTCGGGCAGCTCAAGGATGAACTCGTGGGCGCCGGCCAACTTGGCCGCTTGCACCACTTGTGCCATCGGCATCGCCGGATCGGCGAGCGCAATGTTCTCGCGCACGCTGCGGTTGAACAGCAAGCTTTCCTGCAGCACCACGCCGACCTGACGGCGTAGCCAGGAGGGGTCCACCAGCGACAGGTCGACGCCATCGACCAGTACCCGGCCACGCTCGGGCGTGTGCAAGCGCTGGATGAGTTTGGCGAGGGTGGATTTGCCCGAGCCCGAAGGCCCGACCACGCCGATGATTTCGCCGGGCGCCACCTCCAGGCTCAGCTCGCTGAGCACTTCGGGGCCATCGGTCCGATAGCGGAAACCGACCCGCTCCAGGCTGATGCGTCCCTCCATGTCGGGCAGGCTGGCGCGCGAGGGCGATACGCTCGGCTCGGCGGGCGAGTTGAGGATATCGCCCAAGCGATCCACGGCGATGCGCGCCTGCTGGAAGTCCTGGGCGAGCTGCGCCAAGCGCAGCACCGGGCCCGCGACCTGCCCGGCGAGCATGTTGAAGGCCACTAGCTCGCCCACCGTCAGCTGGTCCTCGATCACCAAGCGCGCGCCGAAGAACAGCAGCGCCACCGTCGCCAGCTTGTGGATCAGCTGGATCGCCTGCGAGCCCCAATTGGACAGCATGCGCGCCTTCAGGCTCGATTCGATGTAACCGGCCAGCTGGCGATCCCAGCGATTCTGCATCTGCGGCTCGACCGCCATCGCCTTGAGCGTTTCCACGCCGGTCACGGCTTCGACCAGGAACGATTGGTTCTCGGCGCCGCGGATGAATTTCTCGTCCAGCCGGCGTCGCAACATCGGACCGACCAGGGCGACCACCAGCGCGTACAGCGGCAGGGTGATCAGTACCACCAGCAGCAGCGTCGGGCTGTACATCCACATCACCGCCAGGAACACGATGCCGAAGAACAGATCGAGGATCACCGTCTGCGCGGACGAGGTGAGAAAATCGCGGATGGTTTCCAGCTCGCGCACGCGCGCGACCGAGTCGCCGACCCGCCTGGCCTGGAAATAGGCCAGCGGCAAATGGGTCAGGTGCGAGAACAGTTTCGAGCCCAGCTCGGCATCGACCCGGCTGGTGGTATGCGAGAACAGGTAGGTCCTCAAGCCTCCCATCATGACCTCGAACACCGAGACCACCAGCAGCCCGATCGCCAGCACTTCCAGCGTGGTGATGCCTTTGTGCACCAGCACCTTGTCGATCACCACCTGGAAGAACAAGGGCGTGATCAGCGCGAGGATCTGCAGGAAGAACGATGCGATCAGCACGTCACGCAACAGGTGGCGGTATTTGACCAGCGCCGGGATGAACCAGCTGATGTCGAACGCGCGCGCGGCACCCGCGGTGCGCTCGCGTGTGGTCATCACGATCAGCTGGCCCGCGAACGACGTTGCAAACTCCCCGATCGGCATCTCGATCGGCCGCTCCTGCGCAGGATCGAACAACAACACGCGCTGATCGTCCGATTTGAGGACCAAGGTGTACGACGGTCCGTCCAGCAAGGCGATCGCAGGCAGCGGATAGCGGCCCAGGCGCGCGGGTTCGGCCTTGACCAGACGTGCCTTGACGTCCAGCTGCTTGGCCAGACGCAACAGATCGGACGCGCTCGGCGCTTGGCGGCCGTTGCCCAGCAGATAACGCAACTGGTCCGGATCGGCGGGACGGCCGAGGTAGCCGAGCAGCGCAACGAAGCACGCCAGTCCATTGCCTTCATCAACCGCAGGCGGGTCGTCGTCGACCCTCCCTAGCTCGTATTCCCCGGTCACACTTTCCCCATCTACCTGCGCACGCCCAGAATGAGCGCGGCGCGATCTTATACGTGACGCCCATCACAATGCAAGGAGTCAGAGCTATCATCTGGTCCGTGAGGCGCGGATCGAAGCAGCAGGCCGAGTCCGGCCGAGGGAATGCCGCAAACACCTACCATAACGCCAGGCCGCTGATCACATCGCGATCCGGATACCAACCGGGACGGCTAGGATCGCAGCCAACGCGACCCCGAGGGTCGCCGACAGGTAGACATCGCCGACCGCCTACACCGGCAGGCGCCGACCGAGCCGTCATGCGTCGGGGATGCAGGTTCGGCAGTCGCACCCCGCGCCGCCAGCCGCCTCGCAGTCGCCGCCATCACCGCCCCGGTGTACCCTCGACGATCGTTCCCGTTGCCGGAGAATGCGCATGAAGATGGTGCTGGTGGCCAGTTCCAAGGGCGGTGTCGGCAAGACCACGATCGCGACCCATCTTGCTGCGCAGTCGGTGCTGGCCGGGCAGCGCACGGTGATCGTCGACGCCGATCCGCAGGGCTCCGCGACACGCTGGGCGCAACGCCGCGCCGGGCTCGACAGTGCGGTGCTGCCGATCGACGGCACCCGCAAGGGCTGGGCGAAGTCGCTGCCCGACGGCGTCCAGCGCATCGTCTTCGACGCACCCGCCGGGGCGATGCGCGACGATCTCGACGGGTTTCTCGATCAGGCCGACGCCGTGGTGGTGCCGCTGCTGCCGTCGTCGCTGGACATCGAGGCGACCGTGCCGTTCCTCAATTCGCTCGCCAGGCACCCGCGCGTGCGCAAGGGCCAGCTGCGCGTCGGCGTAGTCGGCAACCGCCTGAAGCCGTGGACCAACGCGTCGCAGCAGGCAGTGGAACTGCTCAAGCAATGGCCGTATCCGGTGGTCGCGCAGCTGCGCGATAGCCAAGCCTACGTGGTGCTGACCGGGCTCGGCCGCAGCCTGTTCGACTACCATTCTGCGCAGGTGCGCGACCACCAGCAGGACTGGGAGCCGTTGCTGAAATGGATGCGGAAATGAAAAGCGGGAGCGGGAAGTGGGGACGGCGGTTTGGCCGTCATCCCGGTGCATGCCGGGACCCAGCTTGATGCCAGCCACGGCCGTGCTGACGCTGACGGTTTGGCCGTCATCCCGGCGCATGCCGGGACCCAACTCGACGCTAGGCAGGTGGTGATGACTCTCAGCGACGCTCAGCGCCGACCTTGAGCGCATAGTGTGTCGACGTTTGTGTTGCTGCGAACGCGACAAGCAAAGCAAACCACCCACCACATCTCCGGATTCACCGTGCACCATTCATACCCTCGCCTGCGAGTTGGGTCCCGGCGTGCGCCGGGATGACGGCCAAACCCCACCCCCACCCCCACTTCCCACTTCCCACTTCCCACCCCCACTTCCCACTTCCCACTTCCCACTTCCCACTTCCCACTCCCGGTTCCCCAATGCGCGAATTGATCCTGCTGCGCCATGCCCATGCCGAACAGGCCATCGACGACCAGCCCGACCTCGACCGCCCGCTGTCGGCCGAAGGCATGGCCGAGGCCGAAGCCGCCGGGCGCTGGCTGCGCGACCAGAGGCTGGTACCCGACCGCGCGCTGTGTTCGCCGTCGCGGCGCACCCGCGAAACCCTCGAAGCGGTACTGGCCGTGATCGGCTACGTCGACCAGCGGCTTGAGGCCTCGGTCTACGACGGCTCGTCGGGCACGCTCGCCGCGCTCGCCGATGCCCATCGCGATGTCGACCGGCTGCTGATCGTCGGCCACAACCCGGCGCTGGAGCGGCTGGCGGCGCTGATGCACAGCGGCCAGTCCGGCGACTACCGCGGCATGCCGCCGGCCGGCATCGTGGTGCTGGCGCTGCCGGCCGCCGCGGAGATCGAGCCGGGCATCGCGACATTGTCGGCATTCTGGTGGCCATGAGGCGGCAGCGATGACGCGACCGTGAGTGCGCGTGCGTCGAGGGCACGCGTGCTGGCGCTGGGAGTGGCGAGTTGCGCGCTGCTGGCGCTGCTGTCGACGGTGGCTGCGGCCACCGCGATCGATCCGGTCGCATCGAACATCGGCTTCAATCTGCGCATGCGCTGGGGACAGGTGCTCGAAGGCCGCTTCCCGACCTACACCGGCGACATCCAGGCGCTCGGCGACGGCCGTCGGCGGGTGCACCTGCGGCTGTCGGCGGCCGACGTTGAGATCGTCGGCAACCGCGGTTACACGCGGCTGACGCGTGGCAGCGGTTTCTTCGACGCTGGGCGCTGGCCGACGGTGGCGTTCGAGTCCGATCCCTACACACCGCAGCTAACCCGCGACGGCGGCGAGCTCGCCGGCATGCTCGAGATCCGCGGCGTGCGCCGCCGCGAGGTGTTCACCATCGAACCCGCGGTCTGCACCGCGCCCGGCATCGCCTGCGACGTGGTCGCCAGCGGCAGCGTCGATCGCAACGACTACGGTGTCGACCGCTGGGGCCTGGTGATCGGCAGCCGCGTGGTGTTCAAGCTGCGCATGCGCGTGTTGCGTCCCGACAACGTCTGAGCCCGCATACTGGTCGCCATGACGTTCCTTTCCCGTGGCCTGGCGCTGTGCGTGGTGCTGGCCTGCAGCGCATGCACCACGCTGTCCCCGGTGCAGCGCGACCGCGCGCTGCGCATCGCCGCCGATGCGCGCTCCACCGCCGTCAACTGCGAACGTGCCGACGCCTGCGCGCAGCCGTCGGCGCTGCACGATCTCGGCGCCCAGGCCTATGCGCAGAGCACGCCGGCCGCGCCGCGCCATTACGCGCTGCTGCTCGATTACGGCCAGGACGCGCTGCTCGCGCGGCTCAATCTGATCCGCAGCGCGACGCGGCAAATCGACGTGCAGACCTACATCTTCGACGAGGACGATGCCGGCCATCTTCTGCTCGACGAGCTGCTCGCCGCCGCGCGCCGCGGCGTGCGCGTGCGCGTGCTGATCGACCAGCTCGCAGCACTCCGCCATGTCGACACGCTGGCCGCGCTGGCCGGCGCGCACTCAGGCTTCGAGCTGCGCGTGTACAACCCGGTGCTCGGACGCGCGCGCATCAATTATCCGCAGTACGTGCTGGCCGCGGCCTGCTGCTGGCGCCGGCTCAACCAACGCATGCATTCCAAACTGCTGCTGGTCGACGACATGGTCGGTATCACCGGCGGCCGCAACTACCAGAACGACTACTACGACTGGGACGGCAGCTACAACTTCCGCGACCGCGATGTGCTGGTCGGCGGCCCGGTCACGCGCGAGATGGCCGAGAACTTCGAGGCGTTCTGGAACGCGCGCCGCACCCGCCGCATCGCCGGGCTGGTCGACGTCGGCAAGCGCCTGCTGCGCGACGGCGTGCCGGCGCTGCCGCGCGCGCCGTTCGTGCTGCCCGAGCGCGTCGCGCAGATGTCGCGTGACGCCGCCGACGCCACGCTGGTGCGCGAGCGTCTCGCCAACGCCGCGATGCCGGTGGCCAAGGTGGCGTTTATCGCCGACCTGCCGCAAAAGCATCGGCGCTCCAACGTGGACCAGGTCGCGCCGGCGACCTTGGGGCTGCGCGAGCTACTCGCCTCCGCGCAGCGCGAGATCCTGCTGCAGACGCCGTATCTGGTGCTGTCGCCGGCGGCGCAGGACCTGTTTCGCAGCTTGCGCGCCCGCCCCGACGCCCCACGGGTGATTGTTTCCACCAACAGCCTTGCCGCGACCGACTCGTTCATCGCCTACGCGCTGTCGTACAAGTACAAACGCCGCTACCTGCGCGATTTCGGCTTCGAGATCCACGAGTTCAAGCCATTCCCGCAGGACGCATCGATCGATGTCGACGCCACCGGCGATGTCGGCAGCGCATGGCTGGCCGACGGCACGCCGGTGAGCGCCGACCCCGCATCGACGCCGGCGGTCACGTCCGCCACGCCGCTCACGCGCGCCGCCGCCGCGCCGCTGGGGCGCGAGTATTCGGCGCTGCGCTGGTCGGGGTTTTCGGTCAACAAGCCGGTGCGGCTGGATACCGACGGCGTGCGCTTCGGCCTGCACGCCAAGTCGATGGTGATCGACGAGCGCATCGGCGTGGTCGGTACCCACAACTTCGACCCCAGAGGCGACCGCTACAACACCGAGAGCGCGTTGGTGATCGACGATCCCGCATTCGCACGCGCACTCGCCGCAAGCATCCGCCGCGACGCCGCGCCGGCCAACGCCTGGACGATCGCGCGTCGCGACAGGTCGCGGATCTTTCCCGGGCTCGAGTACTCGCTGGCCAAGGTGTCCGAGGCGTTGCCGATCTTCGATTTGTGGCCGGTGCGCTATGCGACCAGCTACGCGTTCACGCCCGGCCCCGACTGCCCGCTGCCGCTGCCGCCGAACGATCCGAACTTTCGCCGTTGCCACGCGCCGGTCGGCGATTTCCCCGGCGTCAGCCTCGGCCCGAAGCGATTGCTGACGTGGATCTTCACCGCATTCGGCGCGGGGCTGGCGCCGATTCTGTAGGCGTGGCCGGTAGGCGTGGCCGGTATCAGCGCCTCTCGTTGCTCGTTCCCTACTCTGCTTACGCTACTTCTTCTTCGGGATGTAAAGATCGGTGATCGTGCCGTCGTAGACTTCCGCCGCCATGGCCACCGACTCGCTGAGCGTGGGATGCGGATGGATGGTGTGAATGATGTCGGCGACCTCGCAGCCCATCTCGATCGCCAGCGCGGTTTCGGCGATCAGGTCGCCGGCGTGCACGCCGACGATGCCGGCGCCGACGATGCGGTGGGTGGCGTCGTCGAAGATCAGCTTGGTGAAGCCTTCGGTGCGGCCGATGCCGATCGCGCGCCCGGAGGCGGCCCACGGGAACCTGCCGACGCCGACCTTCAGGCCTTTCGCCTTCGCTTCGGTCTCGGTGACGCCGACCCAGGCGATTTCCGGGTCGGTGTAGGCCACCGACGGGATCACCCGCGCGATCCATTCCTTGTTTTCGCCCGCCGCGACTTCGGCGGCGAGCTTGCCTTCGTGGGTGGCCTTGTGCGCGAGCATCGGCTGGCCGACGAGGTCGCCGATCGCGAAGATGTGCGGCACATTGCTGCGCATCTGCCGATCGACGTCGATGTAGCCGCGCTCGCTCACGCGCACGCCGGCCTTGTCGGCGTCGATGCTGCCGCCGTTGGGCGTGCGGCCGACCGCGACCAGTACGCGATCGAAGGTCGTCGTGGCGGGAATGCTGGCGCCCTCGAAGGTGCAGGCGATGCCTTTCTTCTCCGCCTTCGCATCGACGACCTTGGTTTTCAGGTGGATCGCGACGCCCTGCTTCTTGAGGCGATCGGCGAGCGGCTTGACCAGGTCGACATCGGCACCGGGCATCAGCTGGTCGGCGAGCTCGACGACGGTAACCACCGATCCGAGCGCGCGGTACACGGTGGCCATCTCCAGGCCGATGATGCCGCCGCCGACCACCAGCAGGGTCTTGGGGATGTCGGCGAGCGCGAGCGCGTCGGTGGAATCCATTACCCGCGGGTCGTGCCACGGAAACCCCGGCAGCTTCAGCGCCTGCGAGCCGGCGGCGATGATGCACTGCTCGAAGCGCAGCAACTGCGCCTCGCCGTCGCCGTCGACGATTTGCAGCTCGTTGGCGGAGATGAACTTGGCCGTGCCCTGCACCACGCGCACCTTGCGTTGCTTGGACATGCCGGCCAGGCCCTTGGTCAGACTGCCGACGACCTTGTCCTTGTAGCCGCGCAGCTTGTCGAGCGCGATGGTCGGCGTGCCGAAATCGACGCCGTAGTCGGACGCGTGCACGGCTTCGTCGATGACGGCGGCGGAATGCAGCAGGGCTTTCGACGGGATGCAACCGACGTTGAGGCAGACGCCGCCGAGCTGCGCATAGCGCTCGATCAGCACGGTGTCGAGGCCGAGGTCGGCGGCGCGGAACGCGGCGGTGTAGCCGCCGGGACCGGAGCCGAGCACGACGATGCGGCAGCTGATGTCAGGCGTCTTGCCGCTCGCGGCGGCGGCCTGCGGGGCCGGTGGTTCGGCCGGCTTGGCCAACGACGCTACGACCGGCGGCGTTTTTGCCTCTGCCTCCGGCAAAGGTCGCGGCGCGGTCACAGCTGCGGGAGCCGGCTGCGCGGTCGACGTGGGGTGCTTGCCGTCAACCGCGGTTCCCTCGACTTCGATCACCGCGACCACGCTGCCTTGCGACAGCTTGTCGCCGATCTTGATCGGCAGCGCCCTGACCACGCCGGCCACCGATGACGGCACCTCCATCGTCGCCTTGTCGGATTCCAGCGTGAGCAGACCCTGATCCTTGGCAACGGTATCGCCGATCGCGACCAGCACCTCGATCACCGGCACGTCGTCGTAGCCGCCGATGTCGGGCACTTTTACTTCGATGGTGTTGGCCATGTCATTCCTTCAAAATGTACGGACGCGGCGCGGCGCTCACAGCAGCACGCGGCGCATGTCGCCGAGCAGGGTCGCCAGCGTGGCGGTGAAGCGCGCGGCGGACGCGCCGTCGATCACCCGGTGGTCGTAGGACAGCGACAGCGGCAGGATCAGTCGCGGCGCGAACTGCGCGCCGTCCCAGACCGGCTTGATCGCCGATTTGGACACGCCGAGGATCGCGACTTCCGGCGCGTTGACGATCGGTGTGAACGCGGTGCCGCCGATGCCGCCGAGCGAGCTGATCGAGAAGCAGCCGCCCTGCATCTCGGCCGGGCCGAGCTTGCCGTCGCGGGCCTTCTTGGCGAGCGCGGATGTTTCCTGCGCGAGTGCGTTGATGCCCTTGCGGTCGACGTCGCGGATCACCGGCACCACGAGGCCGTTCGGCGTGTCGGCGGCGAAGCCGATGTGGAAGTATTGTTTCAGGGTCAGCGTGTCGCCATTGGCGTCGAGCGAGGCGTTGAAATCCGGGTACTGCTTCAGCGCCGCGACCACGGCCTTCATGATGAAGCCGAGCATCGTCAGCTTGATCGCCTTGCCGTCCTTCGCGGCTCGCGCGTTTTCGTCGTTGAGCGCCACGCGCAGCGCCTCGAGATCGGTGATGTCGGCGGCGTCGTGCTGGGTGACGTGCGGGATCATCGCCCAGTTGCGCGTGAGGTTGGCGCCGCTGAGCTTCTGGATGCGCGACAGCGGTCGTGTTTGGATCGCACCGAACTTCGCGAAGTCGACCTTCGGCCATGGCAGCAGAGCCTGCCCCGGACTTGATCCGGGGTTGAGCCCGCTGCCGGCGGTGGCCGCGGCCGCGCCGCCCTTCAACGCAGCCTTGACGAAGGCCTGCACGTCGTCCTTGCCGATGCGGCCGCCGCGCGCACGGCCGGTGACCTGCATCAGGTCGACGCCGAGCTCACGCGCGAACAGCCGCACCGCCGGGCTCGCATACGGCACCGTGTCGGGCATCAATGCCTCGGCGTCGAAGCGCACCGGCGGCAGGCCGACAGCCATCGGCGCGGCACCGCCCGGCGCGTCGATCGACGCCCTGGCGATGCTGTCGGGCCGCGCGGACACCATCGGCACTGCGGCGATGTCACCGGATGGCGCGGCTGGCGGTGTCGGTGCTTCGCCGTCCGTGTCGGTGTTGGCGCTGCCGGCATCGGCCGCCGCGCTGTCCACGGATTCGATGATCGCGACCACGCTTCCCTCCGACAGCGTGTCGCCGATCTTGACCTTCAACTCGCGGATTACCCCGGCAAACGGCGACGGCACTTCCATCGTCGCCTTGTCGGATTCCAGCGTGACCAGGCCCTGGTCCTTGGCGACGCTGTCACCGACCGCGACTAGGACCTCGATCACCGGGACGTCGTCGTAGCCACCGATGTCGGGGACGCGTGCTTCCTGTGGGTCGGCCATGCGGCGCTCCGTGGGCGTGTGGGCCGGCCATTGTGGCTGCAGCGGCGTAAAGCGCCAACTGCCGCTGCACCGATGACGCAGAATTCGGTCCACGCCAGCGCTCTGTCACGCATAGAAAGTGCGCCCTGCACGGGGACCACGCAGGGCGCGGCGTCGAGGCGGGCGATGCCGATGTGTGAAGCAAGCCATGCGCGGTGTCAGGGATGTCCCGGCGACGGCGGATGCGCTTGCCCGCGCACGCGCTCGCGGCGGATCAGGTACAGGCCGCTGGCGATGATGATCGCCGCACCCAGCCAGGTCACGCCGTCGGGCAGCACCTGCCACAACGCGAGATCGAGCAGCACGCCCCAGATCAGCGCGGTGTATTCGAGCGGCGCGATCAGCGACGCCTCGCCGCCGCGGAAGGCCTCGGTCAGCGTGATCTGCGCCAAGGTGCCGACCACGCCGATGCCGGCGATCAGCCACCAGTGCCCCGGCTGGATCGGCAGCCATGCCTGCCACGACAGCGCGCCGCCGACTAGGCAGAGGATCAGCATCAGCCAGAACACCATCGCCTGGGTGCTGTCGCTGCGCGCGAGCACGCGCACGGTGAGCGCGGCGAAGGCGTAGCAGACCGCCGCCAGCAGCATCGCCAGGCCGCCGAGCGTGAACATGCCCGCGCCGGTCGGCCGCAGCACCACCAACACGCCGACCAGTCCGACCGCGATCGCGATCCAGCGTCGCGGCCCGACCCGCTCGCCGAGGATCGGCACCGCCAGCGCGGTGATCAGCAACGGCGCGACGAAGGAGATCGCATACGCCGTCGACAGCGGCAGCGTGCGCAAGCCGTACACGAAGCCGGCCATCAGCGTCACGCCGAGCGCGCCGCGCAGCAAATGCAGCGGCCAGCGCACGCGCAGCAGCGCACGCAGTCCGATCGTCGCCCACGACCACGCCAGCACCAGCGGCAGCGCCGCCGCGCCGCGCAGCATCGCGACCTGCATCGTCGGATAGTGCGGAGCGAGCAGCTTGAGCCCGGCATCCATCAGCCCGAACAGCGCCACGGCGACCAGCATCAGCACCACCGCGCGCGGCGGCGCCTGGCGATTGGTGTTCAAAGGCTCGGATACACGAGCAGATGTCCGGACGTTAGCGAGACACATCGACCCCGCGCGAGTCGCATCGGGCCGACGTGCATGATAGCGGCCGTGGCCGGCACTCTCGCGTGGAGCGCGCCGCCACGCAGGTCACGCCGCCTGTTTCAGCGTCGCGCTGTCGATTACAAAGCGGTAGTGCACGTCGCCCTTCATCATCCGCTCGTAGGCGTCGTTGATCTGCGCGATATCGATCAGCTCGATGTCCGATGCGATGCCGTGTTCGGCACAGAAGTCGAGCATCTCCTGGGTCTCGCGGATGCCGCCGATCAGCGAGCCGCCGAGCTTGCGGCGCTTCATGATCAGCGAACCCGCCGCCAGCGGCACCGGCTGGTCGGGAATGCCGAGCAGCACCATCGTGCCGTTGACCTTGAGCAGCGACAGGTAGGCGTTGTAGTCGTGCGGCGCGGACACGGTGTCGACGATGAAGTCGAAGGTTTCGGCAAGCCGCTTGAAGGAATCCTTGTCGCCGGTCACCGCAAAATGCTGCGCGCCGAGCGCGATGGCGTCCGCACGCTTGGACTCCGAGGTGCTCAGCACGGTCACCTGCGCCCCCATCGCCACGCCAAACTTCACCGCCATGTGACCAAGGCCGCCGAGTCCCACGACCGCCAGCTTGTCGCCGGCCTTCAGTCCGTGGTAGCGCAGCGGCGAATACGTGGTGATGCCCGCGCACAGCAGCGGCGCGGCGCGGTCGAGCGGGATGCCGGCGGGCACGCGCAGCACGTAATCCTGATCGACCGTGATGCGCGTCGAATAGCCGCCGTAGGTCGGCGCATTGCTGGCGCGCTCGCGGCTGTTGTAGGTGAAGGTCATGCCCTGCAGGCACAGCTGCTCCTCACCCAGCGCGCACTGCTCGCACTCGCGGCAGGAGTCGACGAAGCAGCCGATGCCGACCGCGTCGCCGACTTTGAAATTGGCGACCTCGCTGCCGATTTCAGCGATGTGGCCGACGATCTCGTGGCCGGGCACCATCGGGTAAATTGAATTTCCACCCCACTCGTCGCGCACCTGGTGGATGTCGGAATGGCAGACGCCGCAATAGGCGATGTCGATCAGCACGTCGCGGGGGCCGGGTGCGCGGCGTTGGATGCTGTGCGGGCCGAGCGGCGAAGCCGCGTCGGCGGCAGCATAAGCGGGGGTCTGGTGCATGGAGGTCTTCCGTGGAGGAGAGTGAAGGGATGTCGATGATCCGGCTCGATCGGCACCGCCAGCAAGGCTAACGGCGGACGCGGCGGATTGCCATCAAATCGGTTCAAAATCCCTTGAAACGCTGCGTGCCGCGTCTGCGCTACCCTGCACGCCCGTCACCGCCCGCCGCCGCCATGCCTTCCTTCGATATCGTCTCCGACGTCGACACCCACGAGCTCACCAACGCCCTCGACCAGGCCAACCGCGAGCTGGCGACGCGCTTCGACTTCAAGGGCGTCGACGCCCGCTTCGACCGTGACGACAACATCATCACCCAGGCCGCGCCGAGCGAGTTCCAGCTTGAGCAGATGACCGACATCCTGCGCGCGCGCCTGGCCGCCAGAAAGATCGACGCGCGCTGTCTGGAGTTCGGCGACATCGACACCAACCTCGCCGGCGCGAAGCAGACGGTCACCGTCAAGCAGGGCATCGAGCGCGAGCTCGCGAAGAAAATCCAGGCCGCGCTCAAGGATGCCAAGCTCAAGGTCGACACCCAGATCAACGGCGACAAGCTGCGCGTCAACGGCAAGAAGCGCGACGACCTGCAGGCCGCGATGGCGCTGCTGCGCGGGCAGGAGTTCGAGCAGCCGCTGCAGTTCGATAATTTTCGCGATTGATCCTGCCTGTGTCCTTGGTCGCGGCGCCGCATGCGTGAGCAGACCATGAGCAATCCCGTGCAAGCTATCGACCCGATCGCCGACACCCGCCGCTGGCTCGAGCGCGCGGTGATCGGGCTGAATCTGTGCCCGTTTGCGAAGGCCGTGGTTGCCAAGGGCCAGCTGCGCATCGTGCTGTGCGAGGCGACCACCCAGGACGCGCTGCTGCAGACCCTCGGCGACCAACTCGTGCAGCTGCGCGACACGTCCGCGGAGTTGCTCGACACCACGTTGATCGTGCATCCGTGGGTGCTCGGCGATTTTCTCGATTACAACGACTTTCTCGACGCCGCCGATGCGCTGGTCGATGCGCTCGATCTCATCGGCGTGCTGCAGGTCGCGAGCTTCCATCCGCAGTACCAGTTTGCCGGCAGCGCAGCGGAGGATGTCGACAATTTCACCAACCGCTCGCCGTGGCCGACCCTGCACCTGCTGCGCGAGGACAGCGTGTCGCGCGCGGTGGCGGCATTTCCGGATCCGGATGCGATCGTCGATCGCAATATCGCGACGTTGCGCAGGCTCGGCGCGACCGGATGGGCGGCGCTGATGGGCCGGCACGGCTGACGCATATCGCCTCGATGTGAAACCTCGATGTGAAACAAGGCATGCCGCTGCCCACACGCGCGTGCCGGGCTCGGCGGACGCAAGCGGCCATGGCCGCGCCCGCAGACGCGCCCGTGCTTCGGCCCGTCGCCGCATCCCACGTACAATCCCACGATGGATTTCAGCGTCCGCGCCATTACCCTCGATCTCGACGACACCCTGTGGCCGTTCGCACCGATCGGTGCGCGGATCGAGCGCGTGCTCGATGACTGGATGCGCACGCACAGCCCGCGCACCGCCGAGCAATTCCCGATCGACGCGATGCGCGAGCTGCGCGAACGCGTGCACGCCGAGCATCCGCATCTGATCCACGACCTCGGCGAGGTGCGCCGCCTGACCTTGCAGCGCGCGCTGACCGAAAGCGGCGGCGACGCCACGCTCGCCGATGCCGCCTACGCGGCGTTCTACGCCGAGCGCAACCGCGTCGAGTGCTATCCCGACAGCATCGCTGCGCTGGCGCGCATCGCCGCGCGCGTGCCGGTGGCCGCGGTCACCAATGGCAATGCCGATCTCGAGCGCATTGGCCTCGCCAAATACTTCAGCTTCTCGCTCGGCGCGCGCGAACACGGTGCGGCCAAGCCCGACGCCAGCATTTTTCTCGACGCCTGCGCGCGCCTGCGCTGCGCTGCGCACGAGGTGCTGCACGTCGGCGACGATATCGAATTGGACGTGATCGGCGCCGCGCGCGCCGGCCTGCGGACCTGCTGGATCAATCGCATCGCCGACGGCGACGACGCGCCACGCGCGTGGCCGTCGGACGCGCCGCCGCCGGATCTCGAATGCTC